>PDTB01000021.1 GCA_002748665.1 Dethiosulfovibrio peptidovorans
TGCCATCATGATCACCATTCTGGCGCTGAATTTTCTGGGAGACGGCCTTCGGGACGCCCTGGATCCCAAACTGAAAAACTAGCGGACGGGGAGGATCGAGATGAACGACAATATACTTTTGGATATTCGCGACCTCACCGTTCACTATACGACAGAGGAGGGCATCGTTCGGGCAGTGGAGGGGCTTAACCTTCGACTGGAGCCCGGCGACTCCCTGGGGTTCGTGGGCGAAACTGGCGCAGGGAAGACGACCACGGCCCTATCTGTGATGGGTCTCATCCCCAGTCCTCCGGGGCGAATCGTCGGCGGCGAGATAGAATTTCAGGGCCGGAATCTGCTGGAAGCCTCCGAGGACGAGATGCGCTCTGTCCGGGGTGGAAAAATCTCCATGATCTTTCAGGATCCCATGACGTCGCTCAACCCCGTGATCACGGTTGACGAACAGATCGCCGAGATGATTCTGCTTCACAACGACGTGGACAAAAAGAAGGCTCTGGAGATGGCTGTCGACATGCTGGAGGTCGTGGGTATCCGGGCCGAGCGGGCTCACGAATACCCACATCAGTTTTCCGGCGGAATGAAGCAGCGGGTCGTCATTGCCATCGCACTGGCCTGCAATCCGGCGTTGCTCATCGCCGATGAGCCCACGACGGCTTTGGACGTCACGATTCAGGCTCAGGTTCTGGAGCTCATGAAAGACCTCAAGAGAAAATTCAACACGGCGCTTATCATGATCACTCACGACCTGGGGGTTGTGGCCGATATCTGCGAGAAGGTCGCCATCATGTACGCCGGCTCCGTGGTGGAATACGCTCACAAACGCCCCCTGTACACGACGCCCCTGCATCCGTATACAGTGGGTCTCTTCAACTCCATACCGGACGTTGACGACGACGAAGAATACCTCAAGGTCATACCGGGGCTCACGCCGGATCCCACGTCCCTGCCGTCGGGCTGTCCCTTTCATCCACGTTGCGAAAAAGTCATGGATCGATGCCGAAGCGAACGTCCCCGGTGGACGGAAGCCGAATCAGGGCACTTTGTGGCCTGTTTCCTGCATCAGAAAGACTAGGAGGATCCCGTCATGGCTGAAACCGGAACCAAACTCATCGAAGTGACGAACCTCAAAAAATACTTTAAAACCAAAAAAGGCATGCTCCACGCCGTCGACAACCTCAGCTTCTACATCGACAAGGGCGAAACCCTTGGCCTTGTGGGTGAATCCGGTTGTGGCAAATCCACAACCGGTCGGGTTCTCATCCGTCTGCTGGAGGCTACGGGAGGACAGGTGATCATGGATGGTCAGGATGTCCTCGCGGCGTCTCCCCGTGAGATGGCCGAATTGCGGACGAGAATGCAGATGGTCTTTCAGGATCCGTATTCGTGTCTTAACCCCAGAATGTCCGTCTCGGAACTGATTGCTGAGCCTCTGGAAGTGAACCATCGTTACACCGGCCGAAGCGAACGTCAGGCCCGGATCAGGGAACTTATGGATATCGTCGGCCTTGCCGTCAGACTCACCAACGCCTACCCTCACGAGCTGGACGGCGGGCGACGTCAGAGAGTTGGTATCGCCCGTGCTCTGGCATTGAATCCCGACTTCATCGTCCAGGACGAACCGGTATCGGCGTTGGACGTCTGCATTCAGGCTCAGATACTTAACCTCATGAAGCAACTGCAAAAAGACCTGGGGCTCACCTACCTGTTTATCTCCCACGACCTCTCGGTGGTCAAACACGTCTCCGACAGAATCGCCGTCATGTACCTGGGTGCCATGGTCGAACTTTCGGACTATCGGTCCATCTTTAAAGATCCGCTTCATCCGTACACTCAGGCGCTTCTCTCCGCGATCCCCATCGCAAAGGTTGACGTGGACCGGACACGAATCCTTCTGGAAGGCGATGTCCCCAGCCCCATAGAGCCGCCACCCGGCTGCCGATTTGCCGGTCGATGTCGCTTCAGGCAGGAGCGATGTTCAACTGAAACGCCTGTTCTCAACGAACTCGAGGCTGGCCGATGGGTTGCCTGCCACTACGCACGAAAACTCGAACCACACAGTGCATAAAAAGGCCCCCGAGCCTTACAAGCTCGGGGGCCTTTTTCGTTCGTATATGTGGCATGAAGTAAGGTAGCAGCCTACAGTATCTTTTGAACGTTTGTGTCAGCTGAAAGCAGAGAATAGACTTTCACGGGGGGTATGTTTGAGGCGACGAAGCCACAAACATTGATTTTGAGGGAGGCATACCACAGAATACAATTTGCAACAAATATTTAATAAATATTGCTGAATAAATATTGAAAGGGTGAATGAGAATCTCGATAATGTTAATAACTTAAAATTAGTTATGATTTTTAAAAATACAAGCAGTTTTCTCTTCCTCTCTGGATACTGAAAAAAGTTTCGAATCAACAACCTCGTGGATTGATTCAATTGAGGAAGCCAACGTAAAGCTTGAATTATCGATCATTCTCTTGATAGCGAATCGGTCGTGAGGCACTTATCGCGGCTGCTGGCCTTTACTGAGAGTTTCCTGTATACCCCAGATCGAGGGAGAAGCGGTGGGCGACGTCCCGTAAACAACGAACGACGGTATCGATTTTCTTCTGCTTTCCTGCACTTCGAAACGCCAAGAGAGCTACACTGACAGCCGCGACGGCTGCGCCATTATAGCCCCGTATAGGCACGGCGAAACAGAGAAGTCCATCGACGAATTCACCTCTGTCCACAGCGTAGCCACGCTCTCTGGTTTCCCTCAAATCAGCCAGGAGGGATTCCATATCGGAAATTGTGTTCTCCGTGTGTTGCACAAAAGGGTCTTGGGCCAGAAGATCGACGACGGCAGAATCATCCATACAGGCGAGCAAGGCCTTTCCCAGTCCGGTGCAGTAGGCGGGCATCTTTCTCCCTATGGTCAGGTCAATCTTGAAGGTGGAGACACTGTCGATCTTGTCTATGTAGACCACGTGCTTCCCGTCCATGATGGCCAGGTTAATGGCTTCCCCTGTCTTTTCCGAGAGTTCTCTCATAAAGGGCTGTGCCTGTTTCCGAAGCCCCAGCCGCTTGACCACGTTGTTCCCGATCTCAAACAGCTTAAAGCTGTTGGCATAGGTATGGCTTGATCTGTTCTGAGTGACGTATCCCAGGTGTTTCAGCGTGTAGACCAGACGATACGCTGTGCTGCGCTCCAGACGGAGAGCCCGGGCGATGTCGTTGATCGCCAACTCGCCTCTTCCGTCTAAAAGCTCCAAGATCGCTAAAGCTCGTTCAACAGACTGGACAGTACCGGAAACGTTCTTTCCCACACCAATCATCAGTCCTCTCATGGCATCAAAGCCCTGGATTGAGGCATCGACTAGTTTGCCTCTCTTATTCGGATGCATAGGTATAGACGATACTTGGAGCTCGTGTTGAATTCGACCGATCGATCCGATTCAAGGTCGTTCATAGCAGCGGCAGACGGTTGTCAATACAGACCAGCCAGATGGGGAAGAAGAGTAGACAGAGCCGGGATATAGGTGAGGATGAGAATATCCAGGATCATGATCAGTATGAAAGGCCAGATGGCCCGTGTAATCTCCTCCAAGGTAACCCCGGAGATACTGCACCCTACAAACAGGCAGACACCCAGGGGAGGAGTTACCATACCTACAGCTAGGTTCACCACCATGACGATGCCAAAATGAAGAGGATCCACGCCAATCTGTCCTAAGACGGGGAGGAGTACGGGAACAAGGATGATGATGGCTGCGACAGTCTCCATAAAGGTCCCGACGATCAGAAGAAGGACGTTGATCAAGGTGAAAATAATCACGGGGTTTGATGATACAGACAAAAGACTTTTGGCAACCGCAAGGGGAATTTCCTCAGCCGTTAATATCCAGCTGAAGACCGAGCAGGTTGATATGATGAACATGACAATGGAGGTCCCGACCACGGATGTGATGAGGATCTCCCGAATGACCACAAACTTCAAGGCTTTGTAGACCCAGGTTCCCACGACGAAGCCATAGACGACAGCTATGACGGCTGCCTCGGTAGGGGTGAAGATACCGCCGTAAATACCCCCCAGGATGATAATGGGCATGAGCAGGGCCGGCATGGCGTCCTTGAAGGCCTCCCGCCTCTCTTCTCTGGACATTTTCTCGTCGCCTCTATAGCCTTTTCGGCGTGAGATTTTCCAGGCGACGAACATAAGAGACAGTCCCACTAAAATGCCGGGGATAATACCACCCATGAAGAGAGCTCCGATAGAGACCCCAGTGAGGGTCCCGTACAGAATCATGGGTATACTGGGGGGGATCATCACGCCTAAGGTTCCGGCGCTGGCCTCCACAGCAGCGGCGAAGGGGCTAGCGTACCCCTTTCGGACCATCGCGGGGATGAGAAGCGATCCGATCGCGGCAACCGTCGGAACAGCGGCTCCAGAGATAGCTCCAAAAAACAGACTGGCAACGATGGCCACAAATGCCAACCCTCCGGAGAATTGACCGACGAAGGCGTTAGCGAGGTCGACGAGCCTTTTTGAGATCCCCCCGTACTCCATGAGAGATCCTGCAAGAAGAAAAAAGGGCACGGCCATAAGCGGGAAGGAGTCTGTGGCGGTGATCATCTTCTGGACGACCAGGACGGGCGGCACTGAGCCGGAGACGAGGACGGCCACCAAGGACGATAGACCGATAGCCACGGCGATGGGGACGTTGATCCCGAAGAGGATAACCAAAGATGAAAAAAGAACCGCCGCCGTCATAGGGTATCACCGCCTCGATCAAACAGTACACTTAACAGGTCGAAGGTGGTATAGATGGTCATCAAGATCGCTCCTCCGAAGAGAGCTGAGTACGGAATGGCCATGGATATTTCCATCGCGGGGGAACTCTGGTAGAAGACCATGCCTAGAATCTTAAAGCCGTAGACTGCCAGAAATCCGAAGAATAGCAGGGCCATGAAAAGAGCCACCATGGAGACCATACGCCGAGGGGTTGCCCCGAGCAGCTTGACCAGCGCCTCGACACCCACGTGTCCGTGCCTCCGAACGGCGATGCTGGCCCCAAGAAACGAGAGCCAGACCAGAATATATCTGGCTGCCTCCTCAGACCAGGGTAGGGACGACCTGATGACAAATCGAAAGAGAACCTGCAAAAAGACGATAACCACCATAGCGACCAAAAGAGCGCTGGCACACCCCTCAACAAATCGGTTGAGGGCTCGGACGACAATCTCAAAATACTTCATTGGGAGCCTCCAATAAACGGTAAACGAGGGCCGACGAGGAATCTATCAGTCCCTCGCCGGCCTCATCGGATGGGGTTACTCCGACAGGATCTGGTCTAAGAGCTTCCCGTCATCGCCGAGTTGCTCCCTGAACTGGTCGTAGACTACCTTAGTCTTCTTCAGGAAAGGCTCCTTATCGGGGTACGTAACGGTCATACCTAACTCCTTCAGTTTAGCCACCTGCTCGTCCTCCATCCTGGTGATCTCTGATCGCTCGAAAACAGCTGACTCCTGGGCGGCTTGCAGAAGGACATCCCGATATTCCTCGGGCATCTTGTCCCATACTCGCTTGCTGATCAGGAGCATGGATGGTGAAAACACGTGTCCGGTTAGAGCAAAATGACCTTGTACCTCGTATAGTTTGGATGTGTAGACGACAGGAACAGGGTTTTCCTGACCATCGACCACGCCCTGTTGAAGGGCGGTGAAAAGCTCCCCCCATGCCATGGGAGTGGGGTCGGCACCCAAGGCCTTCCATATGGCCATATGGACCTTGTTCTCCATCGTCCGAAGCTTCAGTCCCTCAGCATCCTCGGGGGTTTTGACGGCCCGTTTGGAGTTGGTGAGGTGGCGGAAGCCATTCTCGTACCAGGCCAGGCCTTTGATGCCTTTTTTCTCTAAAAGGCCCATCACGTACTGACCGATAGGACCGTCCAAGGTCTTGTATGCGTGATTTTTGTCTCGGAAGAGGAAGGGGAAATCGAAAAGCATGAACTTCTTCTCGAAACCACTCATCGGCCCTGTGGATGATACGACGAGGTCGACCGTCCCCAGCTGCATCCCCTCGAGTAGGTCCCGTTCGCCTGAACCCAGTTGGTTATTGGGAAAGATCCGAATTGAGACGGCTCCGTTTGTTTCCTTCTCAACCATTTCCTTGAACTTCTCAGCTCCCAGATGATACGGGTGAGTCATCGGTACGGAATGACCAAGCTTTAGAGAGAAGCTCTTATCAGCAGCGAGGGCAGAACAACAGAAGATAAGCGTAAGCGACAGAACGGCTAGAATGACAACTTGCAAGAAAGATTTTTTCATAATGTATAACCTCCTCGTTTTAATCGAATGGCACAATCAATTAGAACCATATCTCATCTCTTTGACTTTGATGAGGTTATAGAGAACTCGGTTCACCGGCGTGATGACGCCCAGCCCCTCACCCTCTCGAACGATGGCTCCGTTAATGACGTCGATCTCGGTTTTCCTGCTGTTACCCACGTCCTGAAGCATGGACGACAGGTTCGCTGAGGTTTTCCTGCACACCTCTTTCACGTGTTCTGCCGGGTCGGACGATATGAAACGCACCCCCTTGGCCTTTCCCACGTCTAAGGCCTCCGCAACGGCCTTCTCGAGCAGCTCTTCTGTTTCCTTATATTCCAAAAGAGCCCCGTTGGTCAGACCAGTCAAAGCCGTGAGGGCGTTGATGCCTACATTGACGACCAACTTGTCCCAAAGGACCCCTTGGATGTTAGAGGATAGCTGAGTAGCAAAGCCAGCCTGTTCAAGGCAGGAGGCCAATTCGTCCAGAGAATCTCGATTGCTTCCATTCAGGGTACCGATAATGGTATCGCCTTGACCGGCGTGTCGAATTCGCCCGGGGCCGAGAAGGGTAGCTCCGTGGGCAGTCGTTCCGGCAATAATCCGATCCTGACCAACCAATGAGCTTAAAACATCCACGTTCCCCAAGCCGTTTTGAAGTGTCAGGATCTTCGTCTTCTGCCCCATAAGACATCGGGCGCTTTCCATGGCTTCGGCAGTATACGAAGATTTTACGAAGACGAAAACGATGTCTGCCTCTCCAGCAAGAAGAGGGTCCGTGCAGGCTCTGATCCCGTCTATAACCCGATTGCCTCCGATACCTTCTATCTTCAGCCCGTTGTCGTTTATGGCTTCGACGTGATCCTTCCAGACATCGAGGAGAACCACATCGTATCCAGCCTCAGATAGCTTACCTCCGTACAGACATCCCATGGCGCCTGCACCAAGGATGACAAACTTCATCAAAAGCCCTCCTCTCGCCTGTTGCAGACGAACAGATCACAACTATCAAGTTTTTTACCCCTATCCTCTGTGCTTCCCAAGTGCTCTATTGTGGTTTTTCTCATTAGGCACCCCTTTTTTGCTCCGTCTCCAGCACTACGAAGAACGTATCAAGAGAATTCGAGCCTCCAGGCCTGCTTTCACATAGGAACTCCTCGCAGTTTAGCAGAGAATCTCACAATATGAACAAGGAGTCTCATGTAAAGTAATTATCACTATACACCCTTTAGAGAATCAACGCAATAGGACAAGGGGCCTTACTTTTTGCTGATCGGTTAATTTAAAAGCCTATCGTATTTCGGCGTCTCGTCGCCTCTGGAGGAATATGATATAAAAGATTTAAAGGGCACCTCTAAAAATGCCTACGCAGGATATTCAGGAGGAAGATCATGAGCGGAGAGCAGAATCGATTTGTCAGAAGAGGTGTTGTTGTGATGCTTCTGGCTGGTTTGGCCTGGGGAACAACTGGAACTATTCAGAGTCAGGCTCCGTCAGGAACAGTTCCCCTGGCCCTGGGGTGGGCCCGATTGGCCTTCGGTGGGGGATTTCTTCTCTTGACCCTCATCGTTCGTGGTAAGGCTCGCCTTGAATGCTGCCTTATTCCGTGGGCTATCCTTCCAGGTCTTGCCATGGCTGGATTTCACGTATTTTTCTTTCTCACCCTTGCTCGATGTGGTGTGGCGATGGGAACCATGCTGGGTATAGGATCCTCTTTGATTGCAGCCGGACTTTTTGGATGGATTATCGGGGAACGACCGTCAGGCCTTTGGTGGGGTGCCGTTTGTCTGGCTCTTGCAGGGCTCTTCTTTTTAGTCTCTCTAGGAGAGGGAATGAGTCTCGATTTTATGGGCCTTGCACTGGGTTTCGCCAGTGGAGGATTCTACGCTATGATAGGTGTTGAGTTAAAGGCTCTTGCCCGTCGAGGCCTTTCTGCGCTTGAGCGACCTGCTGTGGCCCTCATTTCTGGGGCGCTTTGTCTGCTTCCCGCAACGTTCTTCGTCGATCTCTCGTGGCTCGTAACCCCTAGAGGATTAGCGGTTGCCTTGGGCTTGGGTGGACTCTCAGCAGCTCTCCCTTACGGCCTGTTTTCCGTGGCTTTGGCCTACATCACTGTGGGACAGGCCTATACCCTGGGCCTTATGGAGCCGCTAACGGCAACCTGCTTAGGTATTTTTCTTCTGGGAGAGCGCCCTCCTCTCCCGGCTTACCTGGGTATGGTTTTGATACTTCTCTCCCTGGCGCTCTCTGGCTGGGATGCTGGGCGACGGGATGCGAAAGACAATTCCTCCATGAGACAAGTCCGACAAGCATGAGGCGCCATGCTAAGAGATTTTCTAACAAAAAGACCTCTGCTATATGCCAGAGATCTTTTTGTTACAGCAACTTAAAACAGGTAAGGCTGGAAGGCTTTGCCTCCTAAATTCCCTGCATTACAATCCCCAGAAGAGGCGGATGACCTTCTCTGAGGGTTTTTTAGTGCATTTAGCAACGGTGATGAAGGCCAATAGGGAAAGCAAGAGTGATGGCACGATAGGATGGAGTCCGAGAGGCCTCGAGATAAAATTGTTGAAGTACAGGTAGGTTCCGATACCGGTCACCATACTGGCTATCGCTCCCGGCGCGTTAGCCCCCTTCCAGTAGAGCCCGAGAATGGTGGGCCAGAGGAAGGTCGAAAGCTGTCCTGCCGTAGCGAAGAGGTTCAACCATACCATGAGCTCAGGTGGGTTAAAAGCCAAAGCTACGATGATCAACCCGACGATGCCACAGGTGCCCATGGTAATGATGCGAAGCGTTTTAAACTTACCCTTCAGATCTGGATTAATATAGTTCACCAACAAGTCGTTGATGATGGCAGCGACAACCACCAAAAGTTGCGAATCCACTGTGGACATCACTGCTGCCAAGGGACCAGCGAGGATAAGCCCGGCAATCACAGGATGGAATAGAGTGCTTATAAGCGTTGGGACGACCAGGTCTCCGGAGGCAATACCGGATACCTGAGTCATTCCGAAGGCACCGACGAGATGCATGCCCATCAACAGCAAAAGGGATGTTATGGTTCCGTAGACGATCCCCGAGTGGAGACTCTTCGAGTCCTTATAGCTCATTGCCCGCTGTGCGATTGCAGGTAGCCCTATGACAGCAAAACCGACGAGAACCCAGAAGCTTGAGACCCATGGGACTGTCATGAACCCTTCTTTCGCCCCATAAGGGGAGATCATGCCAGGGTTAATGGCTTTCATTTCCTGCACGATGTTGGGGATGCCTCCCCCTTTCACCACGATAGCGATGAAGAGGCTTATTGTGGATATAGTCATCACAACTCCCTGGAGGGTATCGTTGAAAACGACGCCACGAAAACCACCGATGGCCGTATGGACCACCATTGTCACCGCAAAAAAGATGAGTGCCGTTTTGTATTCGAGCCCTGTAGAGCCTTGGAGCAGTCGAGATGCGCCTATAAGTTGGGCGGCCATGGCAGCGGTGAGGAAGAAGATGATGGACATAGATACGATGATCAGGACTGCGTTACTTTCGTAGCGGGCACGCAGGAAATCACTGATGGAGTTAGCCCCTGTCTTTCGCGAGATAATAGCGAACTTTTTGCCTAGGGCCATCAAGGTGTAGTACCCGGTTGGGATTTGAGACATGGCCAGGAAAACCCAGGCGAGTCCGTGGGTATAGGCTGCTCCTGGGCCCCCTGTGAAGCTCCCAGCGCTCAGGTAAGTGGCGACGAGGGTCATAGCAAGAACGAAGCCTCCAGTGTTGCGTCCCCCGGTCATATACTCTTCCATGTACGCTGAGCCGCTCGCTCCCTTGCACAGGCTGGCCCTGTTCACGAGCTTGAGAGCGTAGACGCCGATGAGGTAGATGAGCCCGAAATAGCAAATGATTGGCAGAAGTGTGGCCCACTGTATCGTATTCATACCCGTTCCCCTCCGTCTCGTATGAAAGCTTCTGCCTCTCCCTCTGTCATGGGATCGAGGGGCATCTCCCGCATTTTCTTTTTGACGATATATATCGTCATCACGATAGCAAATACAGAGTTAGCGATGCAGCTGATGAAGAACCATGCTGGAAAACCCAGGATGTAGGAGTAGTTCTCCACAGGCCCGCCCCCGAGGCCATATCCCCCCACGATCCATATCACGAGGTTAACTATGCCGAGGATGACCCCATACAGGGCCTCTCTTTCACATATTTTATAGCGGGGATCTTCGATAAACCCGTACTCGTTTTTCTTAAGAACTTGGGGTTGTCTCTCTTCTGTCATGATCTCCCGATCCTCCCTTCAGACTAATAAAGCTTGTCGAGCTCTACCTCTTTGTTGAAGGAATATTCGTCAGTCGGAAATTCTCCACTTAATGCCTCTTTGTGGAACTGGTTCAGCCCATTTACCATGACCTCACGAACATTGGCGAAGAGTTTCACAAATTTCGGTTTGAAGTCGCCGTACATGCCCAAAAGATCTTGGGTTACTAGTACCTGGCAGTCTACGAAGGGACCGGCTCCGATGCCAAGAATGGGGACGCTCACGGCTTCGCTAATGGCTTTGCCCACTGTTTTTGGAACGCACTCCAAAACTATGGAAAAGGCTCCTGCCTGCTCAAGTTCTTGTGCATCTTTGATAAGCTGGCGAGCGCTCTCTGGCGTTCCTCCTTGGACCTTGAAACCGCCGAGCTGCGTGGCATTCTGGGGTGTGAGGCCAATGTGCCCCATAACCGGGATCCCGCCATTCACGATGGCCTCTACCAAGTCAGCGTATTTGGCTCCCCCCTCCAGCTTAACGCAGTCGCATCCAGTTTCTTTGATCATTCTCGTAGCATTGTGTATCCCCTGCTGGATGCTCTCGTTATAGGCCCCAAAGGGCATATCTCCGACGATGAACGTATCCGGTGCGCCTTTTACTACAGGACGGATATGGTGGATCATGTCTTCCATGGTCACAGATACGGTATCTTTGTATCCGAGCATGATCATACCGAGGGAGTCCCCTACGAGGATGACTTCTACCTCACTATCGTTAACTATTGATGCCGTGGTGTAGTCGTAGGCTGTTACGTAGGCGAACTTTCTGCCCTCCTCTTTGTACCTCTTAAAATCAAGGATCGACATTTTCTTCTTCATCTTTTTCTGGCTCCTTCCTTTTATCCTATGTCACGTTCTCTTAAAGAAACTTCAGATCCTCTTCCTGTTTATCGAAGTATCCTCGAGCCTTGCTGTTTCCTGCATTTCGTTGTCGCATAAAGAAGATGTTTTATGTCTTGGGAGTTCATCTGAATCCGTTATATCAGCCCCCTATCGATGTCGGAGCTTTCGATCATACTCCACGACACCATCGATGACGGTACAGTCCACCCGAAGTGTGTGAATGTCCATGGAGTTCACAGACAAAATGTCCCCCGAGAGAACGATCATATCCGCTAACTTTCCTACCTCAAGACTTCCTTTGATGTTCTCCTCAAAGGAAGAGTAAGCTCCGTTGTATGTGGCTATCCGAATAGCCTCCGTGACCGATATCCTCTGAGTTGCATCGCACTGGACGTTTTGGCTTCGATCATAACGGTTAACCGCCCCATCTATAGTGTGAATGCCCTTGGGCCCCGATGGCCCATCGCTTGACAGAGAACACATGATTCCTGCATCAAGCATGCTGCGCAAGGCAATCAGGCAGGAATTACGATCTCCATAGAACTTCATGTAGTTGGCACCGATCATTTGGATCATTCCTGCATTAACGGAGGGACAGATATTCATGGAGGCCATGCAGTCAATCAAATCCTGGTCTGCCAGGGTACAGTGCTCGATGCGGTGGCGCATATTTTTGAATTTTTCGGGGTTTTCCTGAAAGCAGTCTTTGTATCCTTCCACCATAAACTCCACTGCAAGGTCGCCGATAGCATGGGCAGTACACTGGCACTCTGCGTCAACGATTTGCTTGATATACTTTCGAACCTCATCTTGCTCCCAACCTCGCTCTCGTACCAACGAAGGGTCATGAGAATAGGGGGCGCGAGTCGCACAGGAAGGGCCTCCCGATCCTCCATCGATCATAAACTTGCAGGGGCCAACCCGGAAACGCTCGTCTCCAAGGCCTGACATGAAACCCAGAGCCAGCCAATGTCCGTTCTGCTCCAGGGAATACTCTTTGCCGAAAATGCTGTGGAGAGCCATATTGACCCGAATCTTGAAGATGTTGTCTCGACAAAGTTTGTGCATAATATGATACGACGTGGGGCCGCATTCTCCCATGTCACCAATAGACGTAATGCCTGCCTCTAAGGCTTGCTGATGGGATTTCATGGCTGCTCGAACCTGCTGTTCCTCCGTATACTCTACCATTCCCCACAGCTTAAAGTGGGTGTGACCGCGCACCATGCCGGTGAGCCGCGCGTTTATCACTTCAACTTCGTTCTCTGGGTACTTTGCAGCATCCTGTGGGGTATACACATTGAGGTAAGTCAGGGCCTGCGTATTGTACATACATATGTGTCCGCCGCCGTGCATGCAATGTACAGGGTTGTCCGGGGCAATGGCATCCAGCTCATCTATAGTGGGATGGCGCTGTTCGTCGGAGAAGAGCTCCGGTTCGTATCCCATCATGGAGATCCACTCGCCTTGCTTTTTTCGTGTGACGGCTTTCCGAAGATTGTTAAGCATTTCTTCCAGGGAGTCACAGTTTTTCTTGGTAGTGTCGATAATCCCGGAGTCGAGATCTGAGTCCAGAAGGCCATTCAGAATGGGGTGGAAGTGGGTATCGTTGATGCCTGGCATAAGGGTGCGTCCTTGAATATCCCAAACTGTTGTCTCCTTCGATAGATATGGGGTTATGCCTTGGGAACTCCCTACGTAAGCGATACGGTTTCCCTTAATACCGACTGCTTCGACAATCTCATCCCTTGCGTTTACAGTGATAACCCTACCGTTTACGAAAGCCATGTCAAGCTTATTGCTCAGCATGGGGTCCTCCTTCACAAGAGTGCCTCCTTTCTTTCCCTTTTATACTTTTGAAATGTCCCAACGCAGCCTTGATACGAACTATATTATGGCTAGCGTAATCTCATAATACGAACAAGGGTCTCATTTAAATCCATTAATAGCATACTCCCTTTAGTCAGCCAATGCAACATTATAGAGACACCTCTTGGCGTTGAACTGTCACCCCATAACTGAATCAGAGAAAAAGTCACCCCTCCGACAGGAGTTTCCTGGATACTACATGGGTATGAGACAGGAGCGAGTGACAGTGTCATACAGGGAAATCAAGCGGATCAAGGTCATGGAGCTGCTGGTCAACGGGGGGATGAGCAATCATGAGGCAGCGGAGTCCCTGAGCCTCTGTCGGAGGCGGATTATCAGCCTCAGGAAGAAGTACAAAGCTCACGGTGAAATGGCCCTCATTCACGGCAACAGGGGCAAACATCCCAGGCAGAGGAAGGGCTGTACTGCTCTTCACGCTTATATCGACGACGCTACGGGTATCGTCGTCGGTGCGTACTTGACTGAGAATGAGAGTACCGCAGGCTATGTGTCCGCATTGGCTCTGGGGAAGGAACGACGTTTGAGCACGTTTGGACAGGGGGTGAAGGGCCTCGGTACAGGCAAGATCTTCGCCCTCTCTCCTGAGGCAAAGGGACGTGTTGAATGTTTGTGGAATGTTCTGCAGGACAGACTGCCTGGAAAGCTAAGGCTCCCTGATGTTTCTGATATTGAGGGATTTCCTGTTTGCACGCAGAGAGATGCGCAAGTTAGTCCATCAATTTATGACGGGAGCCGATGCGTACAAATGCTGATCCCCTGAATGCTCTATACCAAAATGTTAAGGAGCGCTCATCATGCCCCGAGTATCCTTCTGTGAGGAATTGCCTGCCGAGTCAACGAACGAAGGCTCATGATTACTCCAAAACAGTTTTATTATCTTCTGATCGCTAAGAGGTTCTTGGGAACCTCTAGGAATCCCATATATAACATTTTGCCTGAATAACTCGGCTTTTGTCGTGATTTGGGTACAACAAATATCGCCCCTGACTTCATCATCAGGAGCGAGTATCGAGTAATGAATGGTATAGGCCAAGTTCCTCAGTTCTATGACGGTTGAGGTTCTGGCTTTCCCAATAGTTCGAATGATCAGGGTACCAGCCTTCATGACCTGAGCTCCGAATATGTGCTCCACCCGGCTTCGGACTTTGGACCTTGTTCTGTTGCCCTGTCTTTCCCACAATGTGATGGGTTCGCCTCTGTATCCTTTGCGTTGGGTCTTCGGTCTGTATCCTCGTTCCTCAAGCCAGGAGAGGCTCTCTCGACTTCGACAGGCTGAATCGGCATAGATGTCCTTACTGGTTTTGCTGGTATCTATGAGGGTCTCGAAATAACAACACCATGAAGGAGATGATGGTGTCAAACTACGGCCAATTGAGAGATCAGGCACGACATGTTCCCTATGATAGGAGCTCTCTTTGGGTAACCTTCAAAAAGGTTTCAAATTCAAGTGTTTTGTTAATATAGAATCTAGCAAGATACCCTCATCCTGGGGTGAAGGGCGATCATTGCGTAGCGTTGTTTTTTAATAATATCAAGCAATGCGCCGAAGAGTTAAGGCTTGTCTTGGGCAAACCTCTAGACAGAGTCCACATCCCCAGCATTGAGAAGAGTCAAAAACCATGAAATTTTTTCTCTTCATTGTATTTATATTAAAGACATTCATGTGGCATCGTCGCATACAGGCCCCGCAACGAATACAGACCTCCTCGTTCCATTCGACTCGATATGGTGTCCCGGGCCAGATACCCTTACTCATGAGTTTCGTTGAACTTCGCATTGGGTAGCAGCAGCAGCTGTCACAGTTACAGATGGCTTCCTCGCCGACAGTATGCATAAGCCCAGTTTTATGGGCAGATACCATGACTTCCTGTGCTTCGATGATAGAAATTTTTCGACCCCATCCTCGATGGATTGGGGAGTTGATTCGGTCGGGAGGGGAATATTGGATACATGTTTCTACTGGAAAATCACAGTTCATAGCAATAGAGCGACAGTTACAGGGTAACACATAGAGATTTTTTTCTGGCACTGTCTGTAAGAAGCGGAGTGCTTCATCGTGGGGTAGAACCATGTCATTGCCTAAAGAAGACGCTGGGATTGTCTTAATTCCATAATTTTTTCTAGCTCGATTCTCAAATTTAGCGACAATTCCATGAATACATCGTTTGCCATATTCATCGAGATACCATTGATCTAAGTTTTTTCGGATTGTTACTGGAAGCTTAGCCCATCGTTCATGTTCAAACTGAGCGAACAGGTCCAAGCGAGAGTAGAGATTTCCGGCGATATATCGGTTTTCTCCGTTTAATGAAACGATCCCTCGGTGATAGAATTCGTCAATGGAAAGGCGGGCCTCATGTTCGGATATCTCCATAATGGAGGCCAGTTCTGAAAGGGTCAGTGGTTTTCTTCCAGATAGATCCAGAATAAGGCGTCGTTCTAGTGGGGTTGTCATAGATTTCAGAGCCTGTTCTATTCCTTCTGGGGCACCGAAAGCTTTGGCAAATTGGCCGATATTTTCCATGGTTAGAACTCCAGTTGACCAGTAACCGTTTCGGCTGCTTTAAGAATCTTACCCTCTCGTACCATTGTGGCGATAGCTTCGATGAGGGGTTGCATAAATTGATCTTGATGAATCATAGGTACTTCCCGTCGAACTCGGTCATAAACGGATTGTGTCGCAGGAGAGGGAGAGAGTTCCTCGTAGAAGTCTTGAGCCTGACAGGCGTTTAGAATTTCAATGGCGAGAATATACTGAAATAGCGGAGTAGAACGATATAATTTCATAGCAGCATTCCCTCCCATGCTGGTGTAATCTTCTTGATTAGCGCAGGTGAATCCATTATCTATTGTAGCAGGGTGACTCATTAGTTTCATCTCTCCCAAAAGTCCGGCTGCAGCATATTGGGGGATCATGAGGCCGTTGTTAAGCCCTGGGTTGCTGTTCAAAAAGGCAGGCAGTTCGCTGACGTGGTGGTTAACCATCCGCTCAAGACGTCGTTCTGAAATTTTCGCTAGGCCTGTTATAGCGATAGCTGCGCAGTCTGCAGCGATCCCGACATAGGAGCCATCTGCATTACAGGCCATAATTGCTTCGGCTCCCTCGTTGCTTTCAAAAACAAGAGGGTTATCGACAGATGAGTTCAATTCAGTGATCAAGGTTGTGAGTCCGTCGATTAAAATCTTTTTTGTTGCTCCGTGAAGTTGTGGGATGCAACGCAGCGAAAGTGCGTCTTGGACTCTGTAGTCTTTGTACCTTTCTGCGATTTTGCTGTTTTTGAGCAAGGTTCTGATATTCTTTGCTGTGTGACCTTGATGGACATGAGGACGGACATCGTGGATTCGAGGATCCATAGCTTTTAGAGTGCCTTTTAAGACTTCCAGGGACATTGCTGCTGCAATATCCGCTGTTTGGGCCGCTATGAGAGAATCATAGAGGCCGAGACATGTAAGGGCGGTTACAGATGTAGTCCCCGAAACAATGGTTAGCCCTTCCTTGCTCCTAAGTGTTATCGGTTTAAGTCCAGCGGCCTCTAAAGCACGATCGGCAGGCATGACTTCCCCTTGGTATGTTACATAGGCCTCACCGATCATGGCAGCCCCAATGTGCCCTTCGTGACAGATATAGCCCACACTACCGTGGCTTGGAACGATGGGAGTTACTCCAGCATTGAGCATATCAGCCAGCATCTTGAGCGTCGGTAGGCTCATTCCTGCATGACCTGTACCAAAATGTTGAAGCATGACGAACATCATTGCTCGGACACACTCTTCCTTAAGGGGTTCCCCTACCGAGCAGGCGTGGGAGAGAACGTGATTCCTTTGGACAATTTTGCGATCTTCCGGAGATATGTAACGATTCCAATTTTCTCCAAGTCCGGTTGTGATACCGTAGATCGGTTTTTCTTCTTCTGAAAATCTATCGATATGGCGTCTGAACCGTTCGACCCTCTCGATATAAGGCTCGCTAAATGACACCTTTGCCTGATAGCGGGCGACAGCGACGACATCCTCTATGTTGATTGGAGGTCCTAGAAGAACGTTTTCGATTTTCGGAGCCTTTCTCCAATGGAGAGTGCTGAAATCATGCATAGCTTGCGCTCCTTACAATTTTAAAATGTGCGATGTGTTCCCCACCCATCTGCAGCGATAGGGATATATCGCTGCTTTTTCCCTTCTATAGCTTGCCCGTACAGAGCAACATAAAAAGGTCTGTATACGGATTCAGTTTTTTTGAGTGTGACTTGTGGCATGCCCCCAATGCGTCTTCTCAACACACGTAAAACGAGAGATTTACCTCGAGAAGTCATGTGCTCCAATGAGAATTGACTTGTTTGGATGTTCGCCTCCGGTAGCATGTGCTCCTCTATCGTATCGGGGAGTTCTTCAGCCCAAGCGGCTCCCCCCGTACTTCCATTAGCGAGAACACGACAATACTGGGTTTTTTGTCCCCTCTCTCCAAAAAAAGTACGAGAGATAAAATTAGGTGTATGAACGACCTCGAATGTGAGAATAAAATATTCGACGAAGTGGAGTCTGAGCTCATAAACTGACTGTCCCCGGAGGAAAAGGCGACCTAGAGGTCCCCCTTTCCTCCGGGCTTGTTGCATAGCGTCTTCTTTCTCAATGACGATGGGGAAAGAGTGCACCGTAACAGTGTCGGTCATGGTTAGCTATCGGTTCCTTTGCGACTGTGTCTCATAAAGGAGAGGATACTGCCGATGTACGTAAAAAAGATGACCGTGACTGTGATCATTATCACCGCAGGAATCAGCTTGCCAATGATAAAATTGTTGGATGTCTTGAGGGCATAGAAGATGCTTCCTACGATGGTTCCGTAGAGCAGTATCAGGAAACCATCTATACCGATCCATTCGATTTTTAAACCTTTGGGTTTTTCCTCTATGTGACTACTCATAATAAAACCTCCTCCAATAATTCAGATCGGCTTAGCTGTTTATAGTGTCTTTACTGTTTCCCGAAGCGATTGCCTATTGACCAGGCTAAGAAGGATGCGGGGAGCGAAAGTATGAGCGGCTCTATCGTGGTTATCTGTGGGAATGCTTTCAGAATACCAAATGCAGTTCCCCCGACAATCATACCCAAGAGACCGCCGAGCTCTGTTTTACGTCCCTTTCCAACCAACCCCCCCACGATGGGGATGAAAGCAGCCGACATCCAAATACTTCCTACGAATAGGAATGCATCGTACACGAGTTTAAACTTAAACGCTAATGAAAGGCCAATAATTCCGAGCATGACGACGGCGATTCTGGTGTAGGTAACGATCGTCTTTTGGGGTAGAGTGTCGATGCCTTTAAAGCGTGCGTAGATATCGTTAGCCAGTGTGGTTCCGCCCACCAGATAATAACTGTCCAAAGTGGAGATGATCGCTCCAACGAGGCCTACGATAAAGAGAGCCCGAATTCCAATGGGCAAGTTTTCAAGGATAATCTGAACATAGGCGACTTCTGGCTGAGCATCAGGGTGAAGTGCTCGTACGATAACTCCAGTGGTGCAGATGACGATATCAAAAGCGATCCAGATGCAAAAACAAGTGAGAAGAGCTCGACGGCCAATCCGGGGCGAGTTCGATGCAGAAAAGCGCTGGTAAAAGGTGGGATCTGCGTAAGGGCTGAAACAAAAGATGAGCAACATGACGGCTTTCCAAAAGCCCATTCCTCCGGTAGGGTCTGCCAATTTTGCATTTTCACCTAATGCTTGGCGCAGACCTACCCAGCCACCAATGTTTTCGAAAAGGGAGGGAAAGCACATGGTAACGCCGACGACCATACAGAAAAACATGATCATGTCTGTGACAGCGACCCCCATCAATCCTCCTAATACTGTCAACAAGACTACGATTATTACCATGATTGTTCCTGCTAGGACGTTGCTTACATCCCAAGCAGCTTGTCCTATATAGCCAACAGCTGTGATCTCACCGATCTGGGCACAGACAAAGAACATCATGATAGCACCGATAATGGCGACTTTTTTCCCATAGAGGCTCTCAAGAAGGTCAGGAACGGTTATGTCTGTCCGAATTTGAATTCTCGGTCCGACCCAGAGGGCTAAAGGCATCCGAACCAAGTGAGCGCCGATGGACCATATGGTCCATGTAGATATGCCATAGACCGCTGCGTATCCTACGGTACCTACGACTCCAATGCCTCCGTACCATGAAGCGGCCAAAGTCCCTACAACCAATGACCACGGGAGACTTCTGTTCGCTAGATAGTAGCTTTCCATATCTTTAGCTGTTTTAGAAAAATAGTATCCGATTCCTAAAACAACAACGACAAAGAACAGAATGATCGCATTATCAACAAATCCAAGCATAGTTTTCCCTCCTTACCTTAACCCTCAAAAAGCTTGCGATACAGGCCCTCAGGGACAATACTATTTTCTCTCCATGCTGAGATGGAATATCATGCTTATATGTAAAATATCATATAGTAAGCTGATATTCCAAGGCTCAAAAAGACTTACTTTTTTAAATATAGCCAAAGAGTCTATTTAGGTTGTTTTTCTTGCAAAAAATTTTTAATTCTCATATGATGTTTGATGATAAGACAAACTGCTATAATACGATTATGGTTTGCTGGGGTAAAAGGAGAGGATCTGTTGAGAAAGAACGGAGTACTCCTGAGGGAGAAAGTCTACAATTATTTACGGGAAGAGCTTGCCGCTGGCAATTTGGAGCCAGGATGTTACATCAATGTAGGGCAACTGGCTGAGTCGTTGCGCATTAGTAAAACGCCCTTGAGGGATGCCTTGATCCTTTTAGAGGCTGACGGTGTTGTTACCATATATCCTCGAAAAGGATTTATGGTCAATCCTGTCTCGGTGGAAATGATTCGCCACATTTATCAGATTGGTTCTGGGCTTGAATCAGCTTTGCTTATGTCTGTTTTCGATTACATCGCTCCCATTCACCTCAACAGGATGAGAGAGATTGTTCAAAAAGCGCAGAGTGATTTTACTGCAGATGATTTTTCTAATGCACATCGACTCAACAAAGCATTCCACGGTGTCTTTCACTCTCTTTCGGATAATGCTATGTTGGTTCGTCAGCTCAATGGGCTTTATAGTCGGCTTTATAATTTCCCAGCGAGAGATTTTAGTTCAGCTGAAGTGAAGAAAGATGAATGGGATTATTGGAATGAGCATGAGACTATAATCGACCTTATAGGGCATGGCTCTAAAAAAGAAGTGGCTGATTTTATAAGAGATGTTCATTGGACTTTGAAGGAAAGGTATACAGAAACTTTGCATGTTCTGTTGCCAAGCAAAGGCGATTTTTAAAACCTGAACTGTGAAACGCCGTCTCCTTGCCATTCAAGAGACGGCGTTTTTGTTGGGCTATATGAGAAGTTTTGGTTATTTCAAGATTAGCCGAATTCGTACGATAGTTGGTATCGGTTGGATACGTATCAGTTTTTTGCGTCCAGCTTAAGGTTCTTCGTTAGAAATTCTTCCATGGCTCGGTAGAAGTCAAAGCGGTTTTCCTGGTTGTGGAATCCGTGGCCCTCGTTGTCTTTGACCATATACTGAACCTCAATGCCTCGCTTGTTCATCGCTTCTACCATCTGGTCCGATTCAGCTTTGTTCACCCGAGGGTCGTTAGCTCCCTGAGCTATGAAAAGAGGGGCTTTAATGGCGTCGGCATGGAAGACGGGCGATACTTCCCGAAGAAGTTCCTTGTCTTTTTCGGGATCTCCGATAGTCTGATACATCTCGGCTCGGGCCAGCTCCCAGTAGGGCGGTATGGAGTCCATCAGGGTGAAGAGGTTGGAGACTCCCACGTAGTCGATTCCGCAGGTGTAGAGGTCCGGTGTCCTGATCAAGCCCATGAGAGTGGCGTAGCCCCCGTAAGAGCCGCCATAAATGGCGATCCGTTTTGGATCGGCGATACCTTGATCGATGAGCCAGTGGACGCCAGCTGTGATGTCATCTTGTTGCTTTCGCCCCCATTGTTTAAAGCCGGCCATCCAGAATTTTTTACCGTAGCCTGTAGAAATTCTATAGTTTACCTGAAGGACTGCAATGCCGCGGTTGGCAAGGAACTGGACGTCTGATCGATATCCCCAGTAGTCTCGAGCCTCCGGTCCGCCGTGGGGGAGGACCACCACCGGCAGGTTCTTGGCCTCAAGGCCCAGAGGAACGGTCAGGTATCCGTTTATAGTAAGGCCATCGTCGGTGGTGTATTGGATAGGTTTCATGGAGGCCATATATTGCTCATCGATCCAAGGGTACAGGTCGGCAACCAAGGTGTATTTTCCCGGGTGGTCCAGATCGTAGTAGTAGAGTCTGCCGGGCATGCGGTCGCTGGCTATGGAGACGATCATTTTTTGCTCGTCCTTGCTCATGCTCGAGATACCCACGGAGTAGTCGGGAAACTGAGTCTTAAACTGGTCGAAGAGCTCTTTGGTCTCGTCGTCGAAGAAATGACGGTGACGTTTATCTGTATAGTATGTCACCGCCAGGAGCTTTTTGCGGGCTCGGGACCAGGCGATGCCCGCGAGGTCCACGTCGTGCCTCTCGTAAAGAGGGGCACTCAAAGTTTTTGTCTCGGGGTCAAAGACGTAGAGGGCCGTCGTGTCTCGGTCCAGGTCGGACATGACGTAGAGCTTTGCGTTGTCGGCGGTGAAGCCTACGGGAGCAACTGTATCAGTGAAATCGGTGGAGAAAATGGGCTTGAAGGGGGACTGTTGGTCCTCCCGATAGAGGATGGTTCGTTTCAGCCCTTCCATGGCGTAGGCAATTCTGATCTCTCCGTTGTGGTCCGTCATCCATCCGGCCACACTGCCGGGGTTCTCGGCGACCATGTCCATGACTCCTGTCGTGACGTCCACCTTGTAGACGTCGAAGATCTCGGGATTCCGACGGTTCATCTCGATCAGGACGTGAGTCTCGTCGTCTTCGAGGTCATCCAAGAGACCAGCCTTGACCTGATCAAAGGGCGTCAGGTCACGGACACCGTCTCCTTCAATGGAGACAGCGTACAGGTGATAGTTCTCGTCGCCGCCCTTGTCCTGCAGGTAGACCAGGGTTTCGTCACTGACCCACGTGTATGCCCGGATGTCTCTCTCGGTGGAAGCTGTGATTCGTTTGGGTTCTCCACCGATGGGAGCCACAAATATATTAAGGCGATTCTGCCATGGCTGGAGAAGGGCATAGTGACTGCCATCGGGAGAAAGGTGGTAGGAAGTCTGAGTGGGGAGGCGAAAGAAGTCCTCAAGGGGAAGTCTTGGTGCTTGGCCTTGTGCCCACAGGGGGGAGGCCCAGAGAAACGATGTAGCTGAGGCAAGAGCTATAGCGAGTGTCCCTTTCAATGTGGTATCCTCCTTAGTATAGATATAAACTCATTATAAGGTGTATTGTTGTCTGGATACCCGGTGAAATTGCCGATTTTTTTATCGAGTCTATTCTGTGCATCGTGAGTTTTAAGCACGATGTCGGGGGAGGTTTTTCTGAATGTATTCGTTTGAAAAGGGACAGCGCCCTCTCAATCCGTACGTTGCAGGTGTTTTGACCGGGCTTCTGGGGGTGGCCTCCGTTGCCCTCAGCGGAAAATTTTTCGGTGCCTCCACATCCTTTGCCCGCATCGGGGCTGCCGTTACGGGGTGGCTGTCACCCGATCACGCTCAAGCCCTTATGTATTTTAGGAAGTACTCTTTTGTCGTTGATTGGCAGCTCCTTTTTCTCGGAGGAATTTTGATCGGAGCTCTGCTCTCGTCGACATTGAATGGGACGTTTTTCATTGAGGGAATTCCTGATCTTTGGCGAGAGCGTTTTGGCGGTCGCCCTTTTGTTCGGCTTCTCGTGGCCTTCTTCGGTGGTGTGCTGGTGGCTTTTGGTGCCAGAATGGCAGGGGGGTGTCCCTCCGGTCACGGGCTCAGCGGTATCATGCAGCTCTCCCTCAGCGGGGTTGTGGCGCTTGGGGCTTTTGCCCTTGGCGGTGTCGTCACGGCCCGGATCCTCTACGGCAGGAGCTGATAGTCATGTTCCAGTCTTTGATGGGAGTGGGAACTGGTTTTCTTTTCGGTATTCTGATGCATCGTTCCGAGGTCTTGCGGTACGATCGCCAGCTTGGAGCTCTCCTTCTGGAAGACATGACGATTATAAAGTTTCTTCTCTCAGCTATTATGACAGGGATGATCGGAATCCAAATTCTGAACTACTTCGGCTGGGTAACCCTGTCGGTCAAGCCCACTGTGATGGGAACGAACCTGGTTGGTGGTGTTATCTTTGGTATTGGTTGGGCCCTTTTAGGGTACTGTCCTGCCACGGCCGTGGGGGCTCTGGGTGAGGGGCGTTTTGATGCCTTGGCTGGTCTGATCGGCATGGTCTGTGGAGCAATGCTGTTCGCCGAGTTTTACCCCTTTATCAGGATTTCGGCTCTTTCATGGGGGGCTCTGGGGCCTGTTACTCTGCCGGGATTGAGCGGTACGTCACCCTGGCCCTGGGTTGTTGGTTTCGGAGCGCTGTCACTCCTGCTTATGTACCTTTTCGAGCGTTATGATCTGTGATACTGTGAAGTGCTCCTGTCCGTTTTTTCCGAAAAGGACAAATGGTACAATGGAGGGAAAGATGATAGGCTGGACTATAAATTCATTCTGCTACGTGGAAATGGAATATAAGGAGGAGAGTTCTCAGTGAAAAATAACGAGCGGGAGGAACACAGAGAGGATCGGGAAAATCTCCGGTCAGGGGTGAAGGACGGTATGCCATCCAGCGGAGACTTCCGAGAGGAAGTCTGGGAGGACCAGGATGAAGTTCGGGAAGGCGTCAGGAAAACCGATGTATCGGAGGAGGAAGGGGGAGCCTTGTCGTTTTTGACCAATTGGTTCAGCGGCTTAAAATGGCTCAGCGGCGATGACGAACAATTCTCTGAGGATGAGCGGGAAGCAGACGAATCAAAGGAGAGCATGATGCCTGATTTCAAAAAAAACTGGAAAAAATATGCTATTGCAGCTCTTGTGCTGCTCGTCTTTTTTAACGTCATCTGGACTTTGATGGACAAGCGGATAGGCTCTACCTCCGGTAGTCTTGCTCAGCAAGAAAAGGTGATCGCATCCCTAAAGAAGGAAGTTGCTGAGTTAAAGTCCTCCCTAGCGGCCTCCGTCGATGTTGCCCTGAAAGAGGCGAATCAGACGGTTCAGAGCTCTCTGAAGGGATTTGATAAGGATCTTGCTGGGCTGAAAGATACGGTCAGCAGCGATAGGCTTGTTTTGGCTCGTCACGAGGAGTATCTTCGTCGGTCCGTGGCGGATCGAAAGTCCGAGCTTCGGACATACGCTCGATCTTTGCGTTCCTGTGAACAGCTTCTGACCGAGGGAGGCTCTTTGCCTTTGCCTGCTGTTCGTCGATCCAAGCTTGTCCAGAAGGATGAGAAAGCTCAAGGGCCGATCAAGAGCACGCTTCAGCTTACACAGGATAGCCTGTCTATCACCAAAGAAACTCTGGCCATCACCAGAGATGCGCTTGACAAGGCTCGAGCTGATATCGTCAAGAGGGAAAAGGATAACGCTGCCTTAGTATCTCAGCTTGAGAGTGCCAAACGTGATCTCCTGGCAGCGAAGGATAAAGCCGCTCAGGCCGAGCGGAGCTTCAAGGAGCAGGCTGTAACGCTGTCCACAGTCAAGGCCGATCTGGCTGTGAGCCAAAAAGGGCTCTCGGACCTGAAACTCAACGCATCCAAAGCGAAAGATATTCTGAACGAGCAGAAAAAAAGTGCCGAGCGGGCTCTGGCTATCAAGGATGCCGATATCAAAAAGCTCAAGGCTGTCATCGCCAGTCGAGACCAGGAGCTTAAGGGGCTGGAAGCGGCTTCTGCCAAACTTCGCTCTTTAGCCGAAGAGTCTAAAGGACAATTGGTCTCTCTCAAGGAAGAGTTGACGGCACTGAAGGCTGATGTCGTGAAGAAGGCCAAGGAGCTTTCTGAGAAGAGTGCTCTCCTGGAGAGCGCTCGCAAGGTCGCCGACCAAATGACTCAGGCCAGTGCCGCTGCCAAAGAAGCGCTTGCAAAAGCTACGGCGGAGAAGGACAAGCTTCTCTCTCAGGCCCAGTCGAAAGTTGACGGTTTTGTGGCTCAATTGAAAGACGCCGAGCTCTTTTCCAGTAAAGCTCAGGAAGAAATTGAGGCCCTGAAACAGCAGCTTCAGGCAAAAACCGCACAGCTGACGGAGGCTCTTCAAAGCATCTCGGCTCACGAGGAGCGTCAGCGGGCTCTGGAGGAGAAGATATCTGTCTTGGAAAAAAGCTCTGTCTCTCCTGAGAATGAAGAAGTAGAGGCTCCGCAGGAAGCCCAGCAGAGTCAGGTAGACAGTGACGTTATCAAAAAGATTATCCAATCCCAGCTTGCAGAGACATCCTCAGAAGATCACGTTCAGTCAGAAGACATTTCCAACTAGAAGATTGAGAAGGGCTTTATGAAGCCTTCTTCAGGTTGCTGCTAGATCCGCCCCCGAGGTTTTTTTTTAGATAAACCTTGGGGGCGGATTGTATGTTGATCATGAACAATCGGCGTCCAGGTTTAGATTTAAAAACCGTTAAATGGCAACTGTTGCGGCGCTCACATCTTTAGGGCATTGTCTTCCACAGCTCAAAATTCATATAAATGGGGCGTTAAATGTGGGTTGCAAGCCTGAAGAAATAGTCGAGATAATAATACAAATGTCCGTATATGCGGGATTCCCAACTGCTTTAAACGCTATGTTTGCAGTAAAAGAAATCTTTCAGGAAAGGGGTATTATAAAAACATAACCTTTTATTTCACCGGTCTCGCTCCAGTTATCGATGAGCTCACCATTAGCGTAGTACTAGAATCTATTGCTTATTATGTCTCATGTCCACTGAGTTTTTTTGAATAACTCCAATGAAGGGTGAACGGAGCGACCTTGTCGGTGGATCAGAACGTGAGAGTCAACGGCCTTTATAAGCCTTCCATGGTAACATCCATGGGTCGTGACAGCACGGTAATTCTGGACGGGGTTACCGTCTGCGCAGGTTCTGGTGATTTTGGCGGCGGGGTTTTCTTAGATTTTTTAGTTTTTATTCGGGCCTGGTGATATGTTTGACAGATAGTCGTTCGAACTTGTAAGATAATTGAGGCAGCTACGTAAAGCCAAATTTTTTGGGGAGGTCGATGCGAATGAGCAGAAAAACCATATGGGGAATTGTCATAGCCGGTATGTTGATCGTGGCTATGGTGGGAACGGCTTTGGCCGTTGATTTTGTAACCATCGTTACAGGGTCTACCGGTGGAACATACTACCCCGTGGGAACTATCATCGCCAACAGCATGAACAAAGCACTCATGGCTAAGGGGGTCAAGGCTTCTGCCCAGAGCTCCGGTGGCACCGTTGAAAACCTGAAAATGCTCAAAAACGGTGAGGCTGAGATGGCCATCGCCATGTCAAACCTCACGGGCTTTGCCTATAAGGGTATCAAGAAATATGAGGGGAATGCGATTCCCAGCCTTCGGTATGTCATGGGTTTGTGGCCTGACGTCACCCAGATCGTCATTCGCAAAGAGGCCGACATCAACACCTGGGGAGACCTCAAGGGCAAGCGGATGGCCGTGGGACCGCCGGCATCGGGAACCGAGTTCACCAGCCGTTTGGTTCTTCAGGCAGTAGCGGGGCTGACTTTTGACGACATCACGCCCGAATACATTGGGTACAGCGAGGCAGCGCAGGCTCTCCAGAACGGTCGTCTTGATGCCTTCAACGCTGAGACGGGATATCCGGTCTCGGCCGTCTCCGAACTTTATGCCGGTCGGACGTCGGTTGGTATGCTGGAGTTCTCCGATGACGAGGTTAAGGCTCTTCAGACTGAGGCTCCGTACTACGCTCGGGTCGTGATCCCGGCTGACGTCTATCCCAAGCAAACGAAACCACTGAAACTGGTGGGCGTCAAATCGGCTCTTATCGTCAGCGACAAGGTGTCCGAGGAGATCGTCTACGAGACTCTCAAGGTTATCTACGGTGATCGAAAGGCCATGGGGCAGGCCCATGCCGCTTTTTCGAAGGTGGACTATGAGCATCCTCTTGCTGGTTTGTACGGTGCACCGCTCCATCCCGGAGCCGTTCGTTTCTTCCGGGAGAAGGGATTCAAGATCCCCGAGGGGCTTCTTCCGCCTGGAACCAAGTAGGCTATACGATATACTCATACACCATGCGGTGCCGGCCCAGGCCAGCACCGCATTTTAGATTCTGGAGGGAGTGGTGTCTGTGTTTTCGAATATTCTGAAGATACTTGCCCCTGGGGAGCATGTTCCCAACAGGGAGTTCTCTGGAGTTGTCCATACCTTTGCCGTAACCCTGGCTGTAGGGATATCCCTGCTTCATTGCTGGATGAACAGTATCGGCTTGATGATAACCATCAAGATGAACGCTATTCATCTGGCCACCATGATGGCCCTGATCTACCTCTATGTCCCGGCCTCGGCTGGAGCCCGCCGTGACCGCCCGAGCAACGTGGATTGGCTCTGTACCGCCTTGGCTTTGGCAGGAGGTCTCTACGTGGTACTCTGTTATGATCGGCTTCTTGCCACCAACCTGGAGGTTACCCAATGGGATCTGATCATCTCGGTGATGACCATGCTGCTCCTGGTTGAAGCCTCCAGACGGGCCGTGGGCCTTCCCCTTACGTGTCTGTGTGTCTTCTTTTTGGTCTATACCAAATATGGTCCTTGTTTCCCAGGGCTCTTTGCCCACAGGGGATTTGACTGGGCCCGAGTCATCACCAGGATGGCTCTTACAGACCAGGGAATATACGGGGTCACCTTGATGGTCTCGTCCTCCTACGTCTTTATGTTTATTCTCTTTGGGTCCTTTTTGGCGGCTACGAAGACCAGCGAGTTCTTCAACGATTTTGCTCTGGCCCTTGCCGGTCGGTATCGAGGGGGGCCCGCCAAGGTAGCGGTCGTGGCCTCGGCTCTTATGGGAAGTATCTCGGGCAGCTCTCAGGCTAACGTAGCTACCACTGGGGCCTTCACCATCCCCCTGATGAAAAAGGTCGGGTATAAACCCTTCTTCGCCGGAGCTGTGGAAGCTGCGGCCAGTACAGGCGGTATCCTTATGCCTCCCATCATGGGAGCCTCGGCCTTTATCATGAGTACCTTTCTGGGTATCCCCTATGTGAAGATCATGCTGGCCGGTGTTGTCCCTGCTCTGCTGTACTATGGGGCCATTATGACCATGGTGGATCTTCGAGCCAAGAGTAACGGTCTGGAAGGCCTGGAAAAAGAGGATATCCCCTCCCTCAAGGCCACTCTTATGGACAAGGGGCATATGGTGATCCCATTGGTCCTGATCGTCTATTTCCTGGTGACGGGGTATACGCCCCTCTTTTCAGCTTTTCTGGGGCTTATCGCTATAGTCGTTCTCTCTTCCTGTCGGGCATCGACCAGGATGGGCATAAAGGACTTTATCGGAGCCCTGGACGGCGGGGCCCGAAGTGCGGCTCCGGTAGGCATCGCATGCGGAATCGTGGGGTTCATCGTGGGGGCTGTGGGCATGACCGGAGTCGGACAGGTCATCGCTATGAACATCATCATGTTCGCAGGTGGTAAGCTCTGGGCTGCCCTTATTTTATGCATGCTGGCGGCCATCGTTTTGGGTATGGGGCTTCCAGCGTCGGCCTGCTATATCATCACGGCTACTATTGCCGCTCCGGCTCTTCAGCAAATGGGAGTTCCTCCCTTGGCGGCACACTTTTTTGCCTTTTATTACGGCACCATGTCTGCAGTCGTTCCACCAGTCGCTCTCACGAGCTACACGGCGGCCGGTTTGGCCCACGCCAAACCCATGAAGGTAGCCGTGGTGGGGTTTGGTTTGGCTATGTCGGGTCTTCTCCTACCCTACCTGTTTGTCTACAACCCCGTGCTTTTGTTCATCGACTTCACTTGGGCTCGCTTCTTGCCTACTTTGCTGTGTGCCGTTGTCGGTGTTTTCGCTCTGTCCGCCGGGCTTATAGGCATGTTACGAGGCCAGATGCCCTTGTGGGAACGGGGACTGTTCGCCATCAACGGTATTGCCCTGGTGAACCCTCTTCGAACGGTTCGTCTGATTAGTCTGGCCGTGTTCACCCTGCTCTTCCTCCAGCATTGGATTCGTCATAGACGGGGACTGTAGCCTATATATGTGTGTTTAAGACGTTTCTGTTGGAATCTTCGTTTTTTAGAGGGATGTTGAGCTCATGGATGGAGTGCGGTATACTGATGTAGCAAAGGGCATGCGTGACGAGAGGATTTTCCCGGTAGATACGATCTGTGTTATCGGGAACGCAAAGAGCGGCAGTGATAACCCCATCACTCATACCTACGCTCATTTTTTTATTACATTTGTAGTCAAAATTGACTCCGGTGAGATCGTTGATCTTGAGGCCTCTTTTACCCTGCCTTTGACCAACAGATTCGTTCGAGGTCTGTTTCTGGGCAGATCATTGGCAGTGGTCGACGAAGACCTGCTGTGTTCGATTCGTTGTCGTTATTTGGGGTCTTCTCAAAAAGCGATCGCTGTGGCCTATAAAGATGCGGTCAAAAAATTTTGTAAAGCTCAGAGGAAGAGCTCAACAACTGAATAGGCTGCTTTGTCCATCGGCCTGATCAGTGGCCCTGAACAGCGGGGATGGCAAAATCCAGCAGATATGGTCTCCTTGTCGGGAGGTCTGTATCTGCTGTTTTGTATTTGAGGGGAGGCGATGGAGACGTGAGAATCACAGCTGTGCGAACGGGGATTCTTTCTGTGCCGTTGAAGAAACCTTTCAAAACGGCGGTCCGGTCGGTCGATGCGGTGAACGATGTCATCGTGGCGGTTGAAACCGACGGTGAGTTTATTGGCTACGGGGAGGCGCCGCCTACAGGCGTCATCACCGGGGACACGACAGGGGCTATCCTTGGGGCTGTTCAGGATCATCTGTGTCATGCTCTTGTGGGGAGAGATGCTGAAGATCTGGACGGTAATGTCAAGGCAGTGGAGGGGGCTTTGGTCGGTAATACAAGTGCTAAAGCAGCTCTGGATATAGCCCTTCACGATCTTTGGGCCCAATCTTTGGGGGCTCCTCTGTATCGACTGTTCGGAGGTGTCTCAACAGCTATTGAGACCGACATGACCATCAGTGTCAACGAGCCTGATGAAATGGTTCAGGATGCTCTTGACGCTGTTCAGCAGGGGTATAGGGTGCTCAAGATCAAGGTTGGCAAGAACTCGGCAAAGGATTTTGAGCGACTTAAAGCGATTCGAGATGCCGTGGGCTATGAGGTGACCATAAGGATTGACGCCAACCAGGGCTGGAAACCCGACGAGGCCGTTCGCATTCTGGATCAGTTGGAGAATGCCGGAATAGCGCTCGAGCTGGTAGAACAGCCGGTTCACAGCAAAGATCTGGATGGCATGGCCTATGTAACGGCACGAACGAGCGTTCCCGTGGTGGCCGACGAGAGCATCTGGTATGCTGCCGATGCGATGGAGATCTTCCGTCGGAAAGCGGCCGATATCGTGAACATCAAGCTCATGAAGTGCGGTGGACTGGCGGAGGCCCGGAGGATCGTGGCGCTCTCACAGGTCTGGGGTGCCCAGGTGATGGTCGGTAGCATGTTGGAGGGAAAGGTGAGCGTTACGGCAGCCGCCCATCTCGCAGCAGCATACGGTGTCGTGACAAAAATTGACCTGGATGGCCCGCTGCTCTGTTCCTCCGATCCGGTGGATGGAGGCGCTGAATTTATCGGTCCTGGGATTCGTCTCAACAGGGATGCTGGTTTGGGCGTTCGGTCTTTAGAGGGAGTTCGGTGGTTTTAGGCCATTACCGTCGAATACGGATATAAGGAGGGTGTAAGCATGATTACTGATGGCTTTTCGTATCTTGCGTTTATCGCTTTCTTTGCAGGTCTCGTCGTTTTGACCGAGCGTCATTATCGTGGAAAGTTTTTTGAGTACGTTCCTGCTGTGGTGGTAATCTATTTCATATGCATGCTTTTTTCCACGTTTGGTTTCTGGAGCAAGACCGATAGCGTCAACGCCATCTACAAAGGAGTTAAGGGAAACCTGTTGTCCGCCATGATTTTCCTTTTGTTGCTTCGGTGTGACCTCAGGAAAATTATGAAGTTAGGTTCTAAAATGCTCCTTGGTTTCTTCGCTGCGGCCTTCAGCATCGCGTTTGGATTCGTCGTTATGTTCCTGATCTTCAAAAGCAACCTCTCTCCAGACAGCTGGAAGGCCTTTGCTGCACTGTGCGGCAGCTGGATGGGCGGAACGGGCAATATGGTGGCCATCCAGGGGGCTTTGAACATCGCCGATGCGGACATGGGATACACCCTGCTCATCGACTCGATCGACTATTCGATCTGGGTCATGATCCTTTTGGGAATGGTGCCGTTTGCCATGAAATTCAATCGGTGGACGAAATCCGACACCAGCGTTATCGATAGAGTTGGGGCCGAGCTTTCGGAGCACTATGAATCCATGAGGAAAGAGACGACTTTCAGCGACATGCTCTTTCTTTTGGGGGCTGCTTTGGCTGTATCCGCTCTCTGTCAGTCGGCAGCGGGCTTTTTGCCCCGGACGGCGTTTATGTCCGGCACGACTTGGACCGTTCTTCTCGCTACGGTGGCGGGTGTTCTCTGCGCGATGACTCCTATGTCCAAGCTTCCCGGTGCCTCTCAGATGGCGAACGTCATCCTCTATCTCATCGTCGGGCTGATTGCCTCCCGTGCCAACTTTGCCGAGCTTACCGAGGCCCCGATGTATATTCTGGCTGGCTTCGTTATCCTGGCGGTTCATGCCGTAACTTTGGCAATCATCGCCAAAATATGCAAGCTTGATCTGTTCACCTGCGGTGTTGCCAGCCTTGCGAACATCGGCGGGGTGGCGTCTGCCCCGATCCTGGCGGCAGCGTACAGTGAGGCCCTGGTTCCCATCGGTGTCCTTATGGCTATGATGGGGTACATCATCGGTACCGGCGGCGGACTCCTTGTAGGTAAAATCCTATCGATCCTGTAGGAGGTGCTGTGATGCGTATGTTTCTTCAAGCAACTCTGATCGTTGCCTTGTCGTTGTTGCTGTTCTCTCCCGTTGTCGAAGCTGCTCCTGTGAACGATCTGGTTGGAACCATACAGGACCTTACGGACTTCCCTCAGGATGTATCGGCCTATCTTCCCAAGTCAGGGGCCGACGTTCCCTATCTGACGACCAGGCAACAGGAAGAATTGTTCAAAAGCTATCTCAAAGAGTTCTTCTCCCCCTGGGATTCTGACGATGACGGTGAGCTCTCAAAAGGATGGAGCCTTTCAATAACGAAAAAGGACAGGTGGGGAGAGAACCTCCTACCTATCACCCAAAAGATAAAGGACGGATTGGTTCAAGATGTCTCCATGGAAAGCTTCCCTGCCATGGACAAGAAGGCTATTGTCGTGTTCAATACCTCGGCGCGTTTCCTGCCGACGATGCGTCCTTTCTTTGCGAATCCTGAAGAGGCCGGCGAAGGCTACCCGTTTGATTATCTCCAGAACACGGCTCTTTGGGTTGGCGTTCCCGTCAGAGCTCGACATGTTAACGGTAAAGGTGATTGGCTGCTCTGCCGTACCGGCACTATCCCCGGTTGGGTGCCTGCCAGAGACGTCGCTTTTGTGGACGATGCGTTTATAAAGAAGTACCGTACTGGGCGCTATATGGCAGTCGTCGAAGACGATGTGTCGATTTGCGACGAAAAGTCCTCTTTCCTTGTGAGGACTCATATAGGTGCGGTTCTTCCGATATGTGAAGAGCGAGAGGAGACCTTCGTCGTCTACGTTCCTTTGCGTACAGTTGATGGAACTGTCGCTCTCTGCAAAGGGATCGTCCGTAAAGGTGATGGAGCCGAAATGCCCGTGCCCTTCAGCGCAGAGGGCGTAGCTCGTTTGGCTTCGAAGTTGATGGGAAAAACCTACGGATGGGGCGGTATGTACGAGAACAGAGACTGTTCTGCCACAGTACGAGATCTGGTGAGTCCCTTCGGCCTTTGGCTTCCCCGGGATTCTGGGCCTCAGTCGAAAAGCAACACCTATATTGACGTGGAGAAGGAGCCGTGGAAGCGCAAGCTTGAGCTTATAGCGGAGAAGGGGCTCCCGTTCAGAACGATTATCGGGTTGAGAGGACACGTAGGCTTGTACCTGGGGTTATGGAAAGGCCGTCCGGCTCTCCTTCACAACACCTGGGGTGTTCGTCTTCTGACGTCCGATCCCGATGTCACCGGTCGGGCTATCTTGGGGCGTACCGTGATAACCTCGCTTCGGCCCGGCATAGAGAGGAAGGATGTCGCTAAAGAGGGACTTTTACCCAAGGTCAGGACGATAACTTTTCTTCCCGGGTTTGATGGGACGGAGAAAAAGTAATTAAGCTCAGTGAGCTTGAGTTCCGTCTCGATAAGGATGCTGGTTGGGGTTCAGGCTTTAGCAGGGCTGTGGTGGCTCTAGGCCGTTACCGTTGAATACGGACATAAGGAGAAGATAAGGGTACAGCAAAAATATGGGTTTTTTGCTGTGGCTTTACTTGTGAAGGATGTTTGAAGGAATGCGTTGGCTGCGTTTATGAGAATAGGAGGTATTCAAGATGGGAAGTGGAAGCCTTTTAGGTCTTATACCGTTGTTGGTCTATATCATTCTTTGTTTTACCAAGTTTGGTCAAATTTTTGCCGTTATAGTAGGAATGTTAGTGGCTGCGGCTATAGGGCACCATGGTATTATGGATATAGCTTCTGCGGTTAGGGGTGGTTTGGGGTCATTTTTAGGTTATATAGGCATGATCATTCTGCTTGGAGCTGGTTTAGGGCAGGTGTTGAAGCGAACTGGTGTTGTCAGGTATCTTGTTTTTATGGTGACCGAAAGGTGGAACGTCAACTCCCAAAACAAGGCCTTTCTTGTGGTTATGTTCTGTTCTGTTATTATCGTGAGTCTTCTCGGAACCATGGCAGGTGGCAATGCTATACTTGCTCCTATCCTTATTCCGATTGCTGCCGCAGTTGGTGTTACCCCGAATACTATGGCGGTCCTTCTTCATGGGGCGGGAGCTTCTGGACTCTTCCTTGGACCTTTTACCCCGCCAATGGTGGCTTTGATGGAATTTACGGGTTTATCGTATCCTCAGGTTTTGCTGCACGCAGGCTTGCCTGTTTCTGTAATAATGTGGCTGGTAACGTTCTTTTGGGCACGAAGAGTTCAGAAAAATTCTGTAGGGAAGAACCATTATTCTGAGGAGGATATCGCCAAAGAAAGTGCCCATTGGAAGCCCGATTCTTCCGTTCGCAGAGCTACTCTGGTTTTTCTCATCACTATGTTCGTTATGGTTGGCTACGGTATAGTTATGGAGGGTGGATCGACTTTTGTCGTTGCCATAATGCTCGTAACTGCGGCATTGACTGGAATAGCTGCAAAACTCGGGCCAGTAGAGATTATAGATTCTATCTGTAATGGAGCTAAAAACTTTATATGGCTTTTCTTTTTCTTTGTTTTGCTAGATCCCTTTATAAACTTTATTTCGGAAACAGGTGCTTTCCAAGCTCTTGCCGGAATACTGGAACCTATGGTTCAGGATGGTGGTGTGGTGGGTTTCATTGCTTTCTCTACCATGGTCGGTATATTTGGCGTTCCAGGGGCTGCTGTTGCTCAGGCTGAGGTCCTTAATAAAATGTTCTTGCCTTTGGTGCAAAGCCTGAATATTCCTATGACCCTTTGGGTTGCCGTCCTCCTCATAGGCTCTCAGATGACGTCTTTTGCCATCCCCGAAGGAGATATGCAGGGGCAGATGGGGTTGGCCAGATCCAATGATCTGAAATCGGTTCTCTGTAACGGATGGCTAATTGTCCTTTGCACCATCATGTATGTTATAGCAAGAGCTATTATAATGGTGATGTAATTGGATATTTTTGATAATTTAACCTCCTTGGTCTCTTCTTTTGAGGCCTTTGGTGCTACTGCTGGGCTTGTGGTATCTGTTCATGGATCGAATTTCAGATGGAGCCATAATGATTCTCGTGTATTTCCCTCTGCAAGTCTAATAAAATTAGCGGTCTTGTGGTCTCTTTTTAAGGGGAGCGATAGAGGTCTTTGGTCTCTTGAGGATGAGATCGATATACTCGGAGATCAGATTGTTGAAGGGGGGCTTTTACACCGAAGGGCTCCAGGTGGGAGTCTTCGCCTTGATGATATAGCTCTTCTCATGATAGCGGTAAGCGATAACACTGCCGCAAATCTTTTGATAGACCATATTGGATTGGAGAGAATAAATGAGGATATAGGTTTATTAGGGTTAAAAGAGACAGTCATAGGCCGTAAGATGATGGATTTTGAATCAAAAAAGATAGGCAAGGATAATTATACATCCCCTAGAGATATGGAAAAACTAATAAGGTCCTTGACCTTAGAAGACATGTTCCCTTTGCGAGAAAGAGCCTTAGATATGCTGTCTTGTCAAAAGCTTAATTCCAAACTTGCAGGAGAGATTCCCGTATCAGATGTGGATGAGCTGGAAGGATTTTTAGCTCATAAGACCGGAGAGCTTCCTGGTTCGGAACACGATTGTGGTGTGTTTTTTCATAAAGAGAACAATCCAATCATAGTTACAGTGCTTACTGAGGGGTTGGCTAATCCTTGCCTTGGAATTGAGCTCTGTCGTGATGTCGGAAGGGTGGTTTATAATACTTTTAAGTCCTAAGTTGTGATCGTCAATAACAAAGAGAGCCCCATGAAGAAGCTCTCTTTGTTGTTAGATATTTGATTTAAGTATTTCAGTATAGGTCTTTTTTGTCAAAGTTATTGTTGTGCTATCAGGACGAAGATATCCGAGGAATAACTCAGTACAGACGGCTCCCCGGGGGGACCGGTCGCTCTGTTGACAGGAGGACCACCTTGCCCTGATCGTCGTTGGCTCCGAGAACCAGAACCTCCGACTTGAACCCGGCGATGCGTTTGGGAGGAAAATTTACGACGCAGACCACCAAGCGCCCCAGAAGGTCCTCCTGGCTGTACAGATCCGTACATTGAGCGCTGCTCTGCCGGACTCCGAGTTCCTGCCCCATGTCGATCCATAACTTGTAGGCGGGATGTCTGGCCTTCTCGTTAACCTCGACCCGGAGGATCTTGCCAATGCGCATGTCGATATTTTCGAAGTCGTCCTGTGATATGGTCATAAGGGGTCTCCTTTTTGTCTTAGCGTTATTTCATGTTGGACATGTCCTATTCGTGACCTGTACAACATAGTTTATTCTTAAAGTTTCTCTCTGACAACTGTCGTCATGGTATGGGGCGTTTATGCCGTTCATTAGAGGGTACCTCTAAAAAACCTACATCCGAGTCTCCCAGCCTTAGGTCGTTCCGCCGTAGCCCTGTCTCGCTCAAACGTATTTTGACCTGCCTGCTCCGTACCGTCGCCTCGAAAGGCTCTTCCTGTGCCCTCTCGGCTTTGGGCGACAGGATGTCGCCCCAGTCGATACTTCACGATGGCAGGTCAAAAATACGAACCTCAAATGGGCTCCGTCGAAACGACCTGAGGCGGGTTTCTGAGTTTTTAGAGATCCCCTAGTATTGATACACCCCTGCATGTAAATATAACGTTGAATTGAAAGGAGAGGTGTTCCCATGAAAGATAAGGGGCGAACGTTCACCGGTGCCTTGGGTGGAGCCAACTACGAACGATGGGCTGCTCTGTTTGGTATGGGACAGTCTTTCTATCGTCGGGCCCTGGGTACCGTGGTTCTGGAGCCCGGGATGAAGGCCGTAGATCTGGGGTGTGGCCCCGGTGCCTTGAGTTTTGCCTTAGCCGAGCGATCGTCTCCGAGCGGGCAGATCGTTGGGGTGGATTTATCGGAAGATCAGCTGAATCGAGCCAGGGAAGGCTGTTCCCACTATGGCTGTGACCTGTCTTTTTCCCGATGTTCTATGGATGAGCTCCCTATGAAGAGCTGTTCGATCGATCTGGTCATGACCTCCATGGCCCTTCATGTGACGCCGCCCTCGGTTCGGAGGTCGACCATCGCTGAAGTCGCCCGGGTCCTGAAGCCGGGAGGACGATTTCTTCTGATCGACTGGAGTCGCCCCAAGTTCGGTCTCCAGGGTATCATTTGGTACCCTTTTTGTCGGTGGGGCGAAAGGAACCGTGATAACTGGAACAACGTTTACCCTGAGATCTGCAGGAGACAGGGATTGGTCTTGACGAGTGATCGATACGTCAACTCCATCGTACGTCGCCAGATGTTTCGTAAGAAATCCTGACAACATTAGGGCGTAAGCCCTGACATTGATTAAGAAGCTCGGGAGACGTTTTTGCCAACTGAGCTGCCAGTGCCCCTTCAGATCAGGGCAGGAGGGGCACTGGCAGTGTATGCCTGTCAGAAGTTGACGTGAGGCAGAGCCGTCTCGCTCTCCTCTGCCTCGAAATACTCGGCTTTGGTGTAGCCGGCGGGTTTTGCTATGAGCAGCGCAGGGAAGCTGGCGATTGCGATGTTGAAATTTCGGGCGGTGCCGTTGTAGTACCGGCGTGCCATCTGAATCTCGTCTTCTATTGTCGAGAGCGTCTCCTGAAGCTGCAAAAAGTTGGTGTTGGCCTTCAACTCCGGGTAATTCTCCGCTACGGCGAAAAGGCTCTTCAGCGCTCCGCTCAGCATGTTCTCCGACTGGGCCCGTTGGGCCACGGTCTGAGCCTGGCCTATTGCGGCTCTGGCCTGGGTAATCTGTTGGAACGTCTCCTTCTCGTGAGACGCATACCCCTGAACTGTGGAGACCAGATTGGGGATCAGGTCGAAGCGACGCTTGAGCTGAACGTCTATGCCGCTCCAGCCTTCCTGCCGGAGATTGTCCATTTTGACCAGTTTGTTATAGGTGCTAATAGCCCATAAGATGACCACCGCTACGACTCCAAGAAGTACGTACAAAACACGCATCGTCTATTCCTCCTGATAATATCCGTATTGTAATCTCATATTCCTCTGTTCGAAGCCCTCTGTCAAGGTCTGCTAAACGAGATTATCGATGCTCACAGGTACTGAGGAAAGCCACCTCGGGCCAGTGATTCTCGACATATTTCAGGTCCCAGGCGTTAGCTGCCAGGTAGACTAGCTGGTCGGCACTGTCCCTGGCGAGGTTGGCCTGATGTTTTTTCTCGAACTCCTCCAGCTTATGAGGATCGTTGCAGCGGATCCAGCGAGCCACCGAGTAGGGAGAGCTCTCGTATCCGGCTTCCACCGAGTATTCATCCTTCAAACGGGCCACGGCTACGTCAAACTGGAGAACGCCCACGGCCCCGAGAATGAAGATATTCTCCTGAATAGGTCGGAAGACTTGGATAGCTCCCTCTTCAGAGAGTTGAAGGAGCCCCTTCTGGAGTTGCTTCGACTTCATGGGCGACTCCAGGCGAACTCTGCGGAAGTGCTCTGGAGCGAAACTGGGTATGCCTGTGAACTGAAGAGGCTCCTTGTCGGTGAAGGTGTCGCCGATCTTGATCGTTCCGTGGTTGTGGATTCCCACGATGTCACCGGGCCATGCCTCTTCCACGAGAGCCCGGTCCTGAGCCATGAATATGGTTGGATTGGACATGGCCACGTCTTTACCAATTCTATGGTGCCGGACCTTCATACCCCGGTAGAATCGACCGGAGCAGACCCGCATGAAGGCCAGACGATCCCGGTGAGCCAGGTCCATGTTCGCCTGAATCTTGAAGACAAAGCCTGAGAAAGCGTCCTCAAAAGGGGATACATCCCGGGTAGTGGTGCTCCGTGGGCCTGGGCAGGGGGCGATCTCCACGAAGCTTTCCAGCATCTCCCGGACGCCGAAGTTGTTCACGGCGCTGCCAAAAAACACCGGTGTCTGGCTTCCATTGAGATAGTCGTCCAGGTCGAAGGGGTTAGCCGCTCCTTCCAGGAGAGCCACGTCGTCCCGGAGGTCTTGGGCCTGAGATCCCAGAAGCCTGTCCAGACGGGAGTCCGACAGATCCGAGATGACCGCCACCAGATCCTGATCCCTTAGGGACTCAAAACCGGGACGAAAGAGGGTCAATGCCTTTTTGATCAGATCGTAGGTACCCTTAAACCCCTTCCCCATGCCGATGGGCCACGTCATAGGGGCACACTCGATCTGGAGGGTCTCCTCGATGTCAGCCATGATATCAAGAGGGGAGAGCCCCTCTCGGTCCAGCTTGTTCACGAAGGTGATGATGGGGGTGTTTCTCATGCGGCAGACCTCCATCAGACGCCTCGTCTGTTCCTCCACGCCTTTGACGCTGTCGATAACCATGACGGCACTGTCCACGGCGGTAAGAACCCGATAGGTGTCCTCGGAGAAATCCTGGTGTCCCGGGGTGTCCAGGAGGTTGATTTCGTAGCCTTTGTACTCGAATTTCATCACCGAGCTGGTCACTGAGATCCCACGCTCCCGTTCGATGGCCATCCAGTCGCTGGTGGCGTGTCGGGCGGACTTTCGGGCCTTGACGGCTCCGGCCATGGTGATGGCCCCTCCGAAGAGGAGAAGTTTTTCCGTGAGGGTGGTCTTCCCAGCGTCGGGGTGGCTGATGATGCCAAAGGTGCGGCGCCGTTCGATCTCCTTTTGGAGCTGAGGGGGCTGTATGTCGGTCATGGTGATGCCTCCTGCCGTGAGATGGGCGAATGTCGGTCTCAATGCAAAAAAACATTATACATTATCGAGCTGGGATCGGCTTTTCCTGAGATACCTTGAGGACGGTACATGTCTCTCAGATGCTGCCTGTTGAGCAGTTCATTCGCGTTGGTCTATTGCGCATTCGTTTGCTTGAGCATCTCTTGAAGGCACCTCTAAAAAACTGCATCCGAGCCTCCCAGCCTCAGGTCGTTCCGCCAGACCCCTGTCTCGCCCAAACGTCTTTTTGACCTGCCTGCTTCGTACCGTTGCCTCGAAGGGCATCTTTCACCACGTTGCTATGGTCCCGTCCGCTCGGGGCTCGGTGGCTCCGACCAGGCTGCCAGCATCCGTTCTCAGTATAATCTGCCCTCTGCCGAAGGAGTCAGGCTCCAGGAGCACGGTAATTTCGTGTCCCATCCGGGAAAGGGTCTTGGCGATATCGGAGGGAAAGGATTGCTCCACCGAGATCTTCAGCCCACCGGTCCACTGCCATCTGGGAGCATCCAGGGCTTCCTGGAGGTTCATTCCCCTATCCACCAGGTTGGTTATCACCTGGAGATGTCCCTGAGGTTGCATGTAGCCTCCCATAACGCCGAAAGGTCCCAGCGGCTTGCCCTTTTTGTCGGTGAGAAAGCCGGGGATTATGGTGTGATAGGGCCTCTTTCCCGGTGCGAGCTCGTTAGGATGGTCCGATTCCATGGAGAAGCCCAGTCCTCTGTTATTCAGGGCAATTCCCGTTCCAGGGACGACCACGCCGGATCCGAAACCGGTGTAGTTGCTCTGTATCATGGAAACCATGTTTCCGAAACCGTCGGCCGTAGCCAGGTACACTGTGCCTCCCGAGTAGGGATCGCCGGGCTTGGGACGAAGTGCGCTATCCCTCACGAGTTTACGTCGTTCTGAGAGGTAGCCTTCGGAGAGGAGCTCATCTATCGGTATTTCGGCTCTCTCGGGGTCGCATATATAACGGTGTCCATCGGCAAAGGCCAGCTTCATGGCCTCTATGGAGCGGTGGAGCGCATCGGGCGAGTTCGGATCGGCAGAGTCCATACCTTTCAATATTCCAAGGGCCATCAGTGCGACTATGCCCTGACCGTTCGGCGGCAATTCCCATACGGTGATGTCTCGATAATCCATGGAGAGGGGATCCACCCACTGGGGAGAGTACTCCTCAAGGTCATCGGCGGTAATCAGACCTCCGGTTTTGGTGGCAAATGCGATAATCCGCTCCGCCAGCTCTCCCCGATAAAAGTCCTCCCCCTCGGAACGAGCTATGAGCTCTAAGGATCTGCCGTGGTGTATCAGGCGGATTATTTCTCCAGGATCGGGGGTTCCCCCGTCGAAAACGAAGGTGTCTTTCCACGAGGACAGAGCAGGATCATGGGAGGTCCCATATTTCGCCAGGGCTGTCCCCCAGCTTTTAGATACCGTAGGAGGTACTGCCACCCCCTCCTTTGCTAGGGCCACAGCCGGGGCCAGAATCTCCAGGAAGGACAGACGTCCCATCCTTTGGGACATGGTGCTCCAGGTTGCCACCGCGCCGGGAACGCATACAGGAAGCCAGCCCATAGAGGGCAGTCGAGAAAGTCCCTTCTTGTTTAGCATGTGCCTCGTCAGAGCCTTGGGAGAAGGGCCGCTGCCGTTGATGCCGTAAAGCTTTCCGTCTTTGCATATTATGGCGAAGGCGTCGCTTCCGAGACCGTTGCTAGTTGGCTCCACCACCGTCAAGGCTGCTGCCGTCGCTATCGCTGCGTCCACTGCGTTTCCGCCTTTTTTAAGTATCTCCAGACCGGCTTGGGCAGCCTGAGGGTGGGAGGTGGCCACCATTCCACGGGAACCGTAGACCAGAGCCCGTCTGGACGGATATCTGTAACGTTGGGGATCGAACGCTTTCATCATATTTTTCGCCTCCTTGTTACAGTCTCTAATCTTATCTGTCATTATACGATAGAGCTCAAATGTAGAAAATCGTAGGGGTTTGTTCTGAGATGGTGCAAAGAAGTGATGGGCATGAGCAAATGATGTCTTTCGTCGGTGACGTTGAAAAAACTGACAGCCTTTATATCCGTTACCGGCCTTTTCCTGCCTGGCCTGAACGTGTAGATTGTGTATGCCTCTGGCGGATGAACAGGGCGTCTGGTACAGGCCGGTTTATCTTGGAACGGCCCCAGCAGCAGGGCGTTTTCTTTCTCTCAATCAGAGAGAACCCTGCCCAGTTCAGATCGTCCAGAAGCAAAGAGAGCAGAACTGCGACGTTGGTGAGATTTGCCAGGGGGCAGGCTCTTCACAGATCAAATCGATAAGTTTCGCATTTACGCAGTTGTAAAGCTGTGCTGCCATTGCTGTTTTTATCTTCAGGATTTTTTGGACGTGAACAAACACCCCTTTTTACTGTGTTAAGCTAGTTGGAGTTCAACAGACAGATCCTACAGAATCGGCGGTCATAATATGGACATTATAACTCTGCTACTGTTCATAACAGCTCTTACAATCTGTATAACCCTGAACATTCCCATTCTGCTGGCCCTTTCGACAGGATACTGTATATTTTTCGTCCACGCACAGCTCAGAGGCTATTCTACGGGAGCTATCCTCAAAATGTCTCTCGAAGGCATCTATACAGTCAGGAAAGTCGTTGTGATCCTTCTCCTGATAGGGGTGCTTACGGCCCTGTGGCGAGCTTCCGGTACCATCCCGGCTATAGTCAGCTACTCGTCCAGAATGGTTAAGCCCTCTCTTATGGTGTTGATGACCTTTCTGCTTAACTGCCTGGTCTCCTTTCTGACAGGAACGGCTTTCGGAACCGCTGCCACTATGGGGGGCGTATGCATGACAATGTCCTCCTCCATGGGAATGAACCCGGTAATAACCGGAGGTGCCGTATTATCCGGAGTCTACTTCGGCGACCGCTGTTCCCCCGTCTCCATGAGTGCGTCACTGGTGGCGGGACTGACCTCGACGGACATATACAAAAACATCGGGGCCATGATGAGATCGTCGTTGGTCCCCTTTGGCATGACTTGTCTGATCTACACGGCAGTGGGGCTACTTATGCCCCATCAGGCTGCGATGGACGAAACCGTACAGGTTCTTTTCGGGAGAAGCTTCAACCTCGGATGGGTGGTACTGCTGCCGGCGGCGGTCATCTTACTGATGGCTTCGCTGAAGATCGACGTCAAATACACCATGGTGCTCAGCATTCTATGCGCCTCGATCATATGTGTCATGTATCAAAACCTGGATCTGACGTCGATGCCGGAGCTGATAATCTACGGCTACAGGGCTACGGATAGCAGACTATCGGCTCTGATGGACGGTGGGGGGATTCTATCAATGGTGAAGGTGACGGCGATAATCTTCATTTCCTCCTCCTACGCCGGCATTTTCGAGAAAACCGGTTTACTGAACTCGCTGAAAAAGAAGGTGGACGGCCTGGCCGGCAGGATCTCGCCCTTCGGCGCCATACTCGTTACCTCAATAGTTTCCGGTGCCATAGCCTGCAATCAGACCCTTACCATAATGCTCACCCATCATATATGCCGAGGGCTGAAAGTGAGGGAAAGCCGGCTGGCCTTAAGTCTCGAGGATACAGCCGTGGTGACGTCCCCCCTGATCCCATGGTCCATAGCGGGAGCGGTCCCTTTGGTCTCCATATCTGCCCCGACGGAAAGCGTCCTAGCGGCCTGCTATTTGTATCTGATACCGCTTTGGGGGCTGGTCGGTAGGGTGACGTTCGTAAAAAAAGGTGATGGCCTGGGAACTTGATCTGTCCGTTATTTTGCCGTACGTTATTGTTGTAGGAGGTGAGATAGATGGGTGCCGTTGCAAGTGAAGGGCTTGAGGCTAGGTTGACTTCGAGACAGGACAAACTGATACGATGTGCTGCCGAGATAATGGGGACTCCTGTATCGAGGTTTCTCATAGAAGCAGCACAGGAAAAGGCTGATAAAGTGATCCGTGAAAACATGATTTTAGATCTATCTATCGAGGCAGAACAGAAAATACTCCATGCGATAGAAACTCCTCCTACACCAAACGAAGCCCTAAAGGCACTTTTCAAAAGGCATGAAGGAATTCCTCTGTAGAGTCGTCCCTTTCAACAAAGAGGTGGACAGAACCGTCTTTTTCATGTGGTGTGGAAGAACTGGACAGATACATAAAAAAACAGGTCTCTCAGGACGTAAGGCGGAATATCACGAAATGCCATATGGCGGTAAACTCCGATAACGATCTTATCGGATACTACACCCTGAGTGCTTTTAGCATCCCGTTAAGATCCCTACCGGAGGATCCTGCCAAAAGATATTCTTATTCCCTGTTACCGGCTGTATGGCTTGGCCGTCTTGCGGTGGATCAATTCATGCAAGGCAAGGGGTTAGGTGTTTTTTTGCTTCGAAATGTGTTGCTAAGAATCCTGAGCCTGGATATCGGGGTTTTTGCCGTCTTCGTGGAATCAAAGGACGAGACCGAAAAGCGTTTTTATGGCAAATACGGGTTTGAGTTCATTTCACAGAACGATCTTCATCTTTTTCTTCCGGTGGGTACCTTTAAATCCTGCCTTACCTAATGACCTCAAGGCTGGAAAAAACAGACGAGAGGCCCTCTCCGATATCCCTAGAGAGGGCCTCGTAGTTTTCTCGTGACTCATCGCCTGAAGGGAGGCGCTATGCTAGTGTTACAATATCTTAGAAACACACATCAAGATATGAATCACTTCGTCTATAATACATTTAGAGGACATATGGGCACCTTTAAAACCCTCCAACCCCCTCTGGAGATTTGAGACACAAAAAAGCACCAGATAAGCTTTGGGTGAAAGCGAGAGTGGAAGTGGTCAAAAAAGAGCCACAAAAGTCCTGCTGAGCTGTTGTTTTTGCTCTTTTCAGTAAGTGCTTGACGGTATCTTTATACGGGACATAATGCCCCTGATGTCATCATTCGGAGCGAGTATCGAGTGATGGTACAGGCCAGTTTTCTCAGGCCGATTGTGGTGGAGGCTCGCGCTTTCCCGATGCTTCGAACTATCAGGTGGCATCGATGTCTTTTTGGTATCTTTTATGTTCGGCCCCGTCCTCAGGTACTCCTCCGTCTTTGATCCTGTTGTTTTCATCCCTACGTGTTTCTCTGAACAGGGCTTTTGGGACATGGGCTTTGACGATAGTGGTATCTACTATCTGATCTTTTTTGCATCGAATCTGCTTTTTCGGATGTGCTTGTCTGACGCGCTGTAGCATCAGCCGATATGGAGTCTTTTTTAGAAGTGTCCTTAAAAAGTGAACGATCCACTGGATGCGATAGAGAAACTGTGGATTGGTCCACATTCGAAAAACTACTGAGAGATTTGCTCTATAGGGCTTAGCTAGAGAAGTATTTATTTTTAATTTAATCTATCTTGTCGTTTTTTATGATATTTAGGTTTTTATTTTGGTAATCCAAAAAACGGAGGCTTAGAGGTCCCCTTAGGGTATATAAACAGAGCAGAGGGGGTGACTATCAAATCTAAACTGGATAGATATTGATTATTTTACATTGTCGGGAGTTGGTAAGAGCTAATAAGGGGGGCTTTGTATGAACGGTTTACTTGCTATAACGGTTATTCTTGTCGCATTTGCTATTGGTGATTATGTATCTTTCAAAACCAAGGCACTGTTTTCAATGCTATTTGTAACATCGGTTATATTTCTTATAGCCTTCTGGATGGGCCTGCCTGCAACAATTTTTAGTGACTCAGGTCTATTAACTATTGGAATAATTACAATGGCGCCTTTGCTAGTAAATATGGGGACGCTTATGAATTTTAAAGAATTGGTGGCGCAGTGGAAAACGGTTTTAACGGCAACTGCAGGGGTTACTGGCATAGGAATATTTGTATATTTCATCGGAAGCCTTATTTTTGGCAGACAAATGGCAGCAGCGGCAGCTCCTCCAATTTCCGGCGGGGTTGTTGCTGCACTATTAGTCAGTGAAGCTGCCAGGGCCCAAGCACTCGATGCCATAGCTGTATTTGCTACGATGCTTCTTGTAATACAGACGTTCTTTGGTACACCGATTGCATCGTATTGTCTAAAAAAGGAGGCAATAAAAGTCTTAGCTTCTAAAGAGACATATCGGGTTTCAGAAAAAGAAATAGAAGAAACTGCTACTACAGAGCCTATAAAACGGCTTATTCCAGAAACCAGAAGAGAACTTCAAACTGCTTCGATAATGTTGGCAAAACTGTCTATCGTTGCATTTTTATCTGCTAAAGTGGCAGCTTTGACAAATGGCACTGTAAATACGCTGATTATATGCCTTATATTCGGTATAATTGCAAGAGAAATAGGTTTTCTTGAAAAAGACACGATGAATATAGGAAAATCTTTTGGTTTTGTAATGATAGCTTTGTTGGCGGTCGTGTTTAATAATTTGTCCAGTGCTACTCCTCAGATGCTTTTATCTTTGATATGGCCCATAATTGGATCTTTGGTTTTGGGGGTTTTGGGATTAAGTATTTTTTCAATGATTGTGGGGAAGATAGTAGGCTACAGCAAAGAAATGTCGATAGCTATAGGAGCTTCAGCACTTTTTGGTTTTCCAGGTACATATATAATTCCTAATGAAGTTGCTGATGCGGTAGCTAAAAACGAAGAGGAGCGAAAGGTTGTATTGGAGGCAATCTTGCCTAAAATGATTATTGCAGGCTTTGTTACGGTTTCAATAGCTTCGGTCGTTCTTGGGGGTATCATGTCAAAAATGATATAAGGAGCTTGGTTTTAAGTGGATATTTGCCTTATTGTTTATAGTTTAAAATGGAGGGTTCGTAATGAATATTAAAGAATTAGCTCATAAATACGAGAAATATATTATAGACATGAGAAGAGAGTTTCATATGTATCCTGAGTTGAGTTGGCATGAAGAAAGAACTTCTCGGAGAGTAAAAGAAGAGCTGGATAATATGGGTATCCCGTTTGTATCCATTGCTAAAACAGGGGTGTTAGCAACTATAAGAGGCAAGCAAGAAGGAAAGATTATCGCGCTAAGAGCTGATATGGATGCACTTGAGATAACTGAGCGTAACGATGTGCCTTACAAATCTCAGAATGAAGATGTTATGCACGCATGTGGACATGATTCGCATACAGCGATGCTTTTAGGAGCAGCTAGGGTTTTAAGTGAAATTAAAGATAAATTCAATGGATCAGTCAGGCTATTATTCCAGCCTGCTGAAGAAACTGCCAATGGAGCAAGAAAAATGATTGAAGAAGGTGCTATGGATGATGTAGATGAAGTTTTTGGTTTGCATGTTATGGCCTTTCTTCCAACAGGTACTATAGCTATAGGAGCAGGTCCACGTATGGCATCGGCAGACATGTTCAAAATTATTGTGGATGGTAAGGGTGGACATGGTTCTATGCCACATCTGGGAGTGGATGCGATAGTAGCTGCTTCAGCTATTGTGATGAATTTACAATCTATTGCAAGCAGAGAGGTATCTCCAATGGATTCAATTGTTGTGAGTGTGGGGTCGTTTAAATCTGGCACAAGGTTTAATATCATTGCTGATGAGGCCTTATTAGAGGGGACTACGAGATGTTTTAATCCTGAAGTCAGAAACAGTCTGCCCACTATAATGGAAAGGGTTGTTAAATCTACGGCTAGCAGCTACAGGGCCGAAGCCAAGCTTGAATATATTTGGGGGACACCTGCAACGATTAATAATGAAGCATCTACAGAAATGGCCCGAAAATCTATAGGAAAAATCCTGTCGGAAGATGTCATTATTGATTTTCCCAAAATGACAGGAGCAGAGGATTTTGCAGAGTATCTGGCTAAAGCTCCTGGCACTTTCGCTTTGCTGGGCACGGCCAATAAACAAAAAGACACCTGTTATTCAAATCATCATGCAAAGTTCAATATAGATGAAGATGTGTTGGAGAACGGAACTGCTCTTCATGTTCAGTATGCACTGGATTTTCTCAACAAGTAGAATTAATACAAGAACGCAAAGAGGTCATAAGTGGCAACCTAGTTGCTTAGCGGCTACATCTTTATTGTGTGAGATATTTAATATTTCTGTTTGACATACACCTTTTCTAGCAGAGACCTGTCGTCCTTGTGCTCTGGATATTCTTTGGTATCAGAGAAATCAATAAGCTACACGTTGTCGATATATTGGTTAAATGATAAATTTCTGGTGGAGGTTAGCCGTAAAAGTTACGGCTTTGGAGCTTCGATATTGGTGTACGGGGCTCTGTGTCTTGGATTGTACAAGCTACATGGAAAAGATGAAGAACCTCGTTCAGGACATCATGTGGCTTGCATTAAGCGATCCGTCTTAACAGGTATTTCGACACTCACGGGGGGCGTACCTGCTGATCGAGATCTTTTTATGAAAAATTTGTTAGTAATCAAAAACTCGGCGCTTCGTTCTCGTCTGTCTTTAGGGTCTCGAGAGTTCGTCCTCGAGGTTGAAGAGCTCTCTGACGTAAGGATGTCTGTTCGTTTTCCGGAGATTCGAGGTGATGAGGATATCGCAGAGGAGCCCGTCTTTCATGACAGCGATCCTGTGACACACGTTTTTAAGGACGCCCATGACTGAACAGCCTTACTCCCAGTTGGATATGTCAGTTCTTTCCACCTATAATAGTGCATGGAATAAAAAGACTTGAAACCCTCTGATTTGAGCAGATTTCGAGGGGTATTTGTGTATATCTTATGCTAACCCTCTGGGAGGCTACAGGTTTTTGTTAAAAATAATTATTTTCTAAATCTAAAAAGATTGTATAAATTTATAGAAGGGGAGCAAATTTATTACCCATGTCTTTATCTAGAGCGTTGTATTAATTGAAATATTTTTTCATCGGGGTCTGATAATGATCGCTGTCAAGGACATTTTACGGCTTCCTGTATTTAATCATTCTGAGGTAATAGCAGGTAACGAAGGACTTGACCGTCTTGTTCGTTATGTCGATGTAGCTGAAGTTCCTGATGTCTCATCATGGATTGCTTCTGATAGCATATTTTTTATGACAACTGCATATGCCTTTCGTGAGAACGTGAAAGCTCTCAAAAAATTTCTTCAAACGCTTGTTGAATACAAAGCAGCCGGTCTTGGAATTAAGTTTGGCCGATTTTTACATGTTTTTCCTGAAGAACTTTGCAACTATGCAGAGCAGCATGCTTTTCCTCTCATACAGCTCCCTTTGGAGCTTCACTATTCGGATGCCATTCGTTCTCTTACACGAGCCATTCTTGAGGATGAATGCAGTAATTCACTTCTTGCAAGGAGGGAAAATGCTCTTGTGCAGCTTTGTTACGGTAACTCTGAAGAGCAGGCACTTTTGCGTTTTGAAGCAAGCGGCGTCTCCCGTTTTTCCAAGATAAATTTTGTTGTGCTTGAGGCAAAAGCATCAGTAAGAGAGAGTCTTGCCGTTGTATTGGAAGGTCTGGCAGAGAAAGAAGGCGTACTTCTTTGTGTAACGAGGAATACACCTCAAGTCCTTTTTCTTATGAACAGCCGTGCTGCATCTGTCATAGAGACTTTTCGAGAAAAGACCTCATTAATTGCACATGCATACATTGTTTTTATTGAACAAAGTCCCTTGCATGAGATGGCCTTCTTTTTTGACGAGGCCATACAAACCTTGCGAATACTCCAGCTTTTTCACTATCCAGGAGGAGTTTATACACCTTCGGATGTTCGCCTTTTTATGCCAGTGCTCTCAAGAAAAGAAGGTGAGCAAGATGTTTTAAAAGAATCATATCTTCTTCTGCAACCTCTTATAGAATATGATGCGGAACATGGGACCTCCTTCCTTGAGACCCTTTGGATATTTATGCTTTGCGATAAAAACCATGCAAAGACAGCTGAAACTCTTTACCTTCACCGCAATTCATTGCGGTATCGCCTTTCAAAAATAGAAAGTCTTTTACCAGAAGGGAGCCTTAGTGGTGTTCTCTTTCATAGGCTCTTTTTGGCCCTCTCTGTTTATTTCAACTCTCGTTCATAAAGCACAACAAATCGTCCCCTTTTTGTTCTATAGGCCCTTGTCTCTTTTTTGAAAAATTTGCTATTCTTCTAATAGAACAGTCTATTACTTCCAGCTTCCAGCGGCGAATATATCTCTCTGATCGGCTGAAAGAACATGTTTTATGCTGGTTGAGGGAACGGGGTTTTTGTGCGATCGATCTTTATAAGTTAATTTTTAGAGCTAGTGTTTTAAATAATATTTTTAAAAAATGTGTTTGGCTCTATGTTCCCTTATGGAGTGTAACGGATTCAGTGGCCTTGTGTTTTGTGTCAAGATAACCTCAAACATAATTATTTGCTCATAACATTAATGAAGGGAGTAAGATTATTATGGCTGAGAAAGAAGAACTGATTTTGAACCCAATTCCCCCTGAGGGGCGCACGGGCTGGAAGGCCCCACTTTTCAATATCCTGGGATGTAATGTTGCGATATCAGAGCTGATGGTTGGTGGAGCCTTGATAGCCGGTTTGTCGTTGAAAAGCCTTATTGGGGTCTCAGTTGCAGGTAATGTGTTATTGGTGTTGATTCTATTTTTTCAGGGGTACATTGGCTGCCGTGAGGGACTGAACACATATGTCTTAGCTCAAAGTGCTTTCGGGTGCAAGGGCGGCAGGATGATTATCGCTCTTATTTTGGGGATCACCAGTTTTGGGTGGTTTGGGATTCAGGCTGGGGTGGCAGGGCTCTCTGTACAGAAGGTCTTCCCCTCTATAAATCTAACTCTCACAGTGGTTGTCCTGGGTTTGCTTATGATGACTTTTGCGGCTATGGGCTTTAAGACGATGGCCGTCTTTAACTATGTTGCCGTCCCCCCTCTAATTATCTTGATGATATGGGGGGTAGGACGTATTGTGGCTGGTGGAAACTTGGAGGCGTTGTGGCAGTACACCCCGTCTAATCCTATCTCTTTTACAGAGGGGATTAACAGTGTTGTGGGGCTTATCATTGTGGGGGCGATTATTTCCCCGGATTATCTGCGTTATACACGGGGGGCGAAAGATATCCTCTACATCGGTTTCTGGGGGGTTGCTGTTATCTCAATTTTTCAGCAAGTAGCAGCGGGGCTTATCGCAATGAACGCTCCATCCTGGAATATCACGGAGGTTTTGGCGACTCAGGGCTTTCCCATGATTGCTTTCCTTATTCTTCTTTTGGCTGCATGGTCTACTAATCTCTCCAATGCCTATTCTGGAGGTTTGGCGCTTAAGACTTTGCTTCCAAACGTCAGTCGAATGACTTTAACTATCATTGCTGGTCTTATTGGAACGGCGATTGCCGCATCAGGAATTATTTTTAAATTTATTGATTTTTTAAGTTTTCTCAGTATGCTGGTTCCCGGTATAGCAGGTGTTATGTGGGCAGATTATTATATTATCAATAAAAGTCGCCTTGCTTTGAGAGAGGGGATTCACTTTATAGCTATTGTAGCTTGGTTGCTTGGAGCTCTGGTGTCTTGGTATTCTTCTCGTATACCCCTAGGTCTTCCTCCAATCAACAGCATTGTCGCAGCAGCTTTTTCCTATCTTGTTCTTCACTTGATTTTTGGAGTAGCTCGAACGAGCAAGAGCTAGAGGGGAGGGGAGATTATGGACAGGAAAATAAAAATAGGTCTTGTGCAATTTGAAGGAAGGCTTGGGGAGGTTCAAGAGAACGTGTTTCATGCCCGGAAACTAATTGCTGAAGGGAAGTTAAAAGGGGCTGATATCCTTTGTTTTCCCGAGCTTTTTGCCACAGGGTATAATCTATCGGTTCTTGGGGAAAAAACCATTTCTCTAGGAAACGAATATTATGATTTTATTGTGTCTGAGATGTCAGAGTCAGCGCATGAAAACCAGATCCATCTTATTGTCCCGATAGGGCGTAAAACGTCTGCTTCCGGGATATTGGCTAATTCTGCTTTGATTTTTGATAACAAAGGCAAGCTGGCTGGCTATTTTGACAAGACTCATTTATGGGCTCTGGAGGCCATGTATTATAAAGAAGGCAATAGTTACCCTGTTTTTGAACTGAACTTTTCAGGAGGGCCTGTCAAGGTAGGGCTTATGATCTGCTATGATGCTGGTTTTCCAGAAGCCTGTCGTAGCTTGAGCTTAAACGGAGCAGAACTTGTATTTTGTCCCTCGGCTTGGCGGATTCAGGATATGGATATGTGGGACTTGAATGTCGCCCAGAGAGCATTGGAAAACCTTTTGTTTGTGGCAGGGGTGAACCGTTTCGGACATGAGGAAGACTTGTATCTCTTTGGAAAGAGTAAGGTCTGTAACCCTAGAGGGACGGTGATTGCAGAGCTTCCCATGGATAGAGAAGCTGTTGAGGTGGTAGAGATTGACTTGGGGGATATTGAGCGTTTTAGGACGGAAATTCCTTATCTGAGAGATCGAAAACCTTATATTTATGAGTCTATAACTAATTTTAGTTGAATCAATAAATTATGTAGTTTAAAAATATAAAAGGGAGACTCTGTCGTGTCTATGAAATATGTCATGGAAGCCTACGAATTGCTGGATAGTCCTACGGTCTCAGGTAAGGATGTAGGAGTGGCCCTGATTGAGGTTGGGGTATCTCCTGAAAACATTGAGGTAAAAAAAGTTCAGACTTCTAGGGGGAACACGGATTTTGTGAAAGTCTGGTTTTTTGGAACGAGGGGGAAGAAAAACGGCGGTAGTGCTCCGACTCTGGGTGTTGTTGGTCGCCTCGGTGGGATCGGGGCCCGTCCCGAGGAGATTGGCTTGGTTTCGGACGCCGATGGTGCCATCTCTGCTGTAGCTTTTGCTATGAAGCTGGGACACATGATAAAAATAGGCGACAGGTTGAAGGGGGATGTGTTCGTATCTACTCATATCTGTCCCAATGCTCTGATCCGACCACATGCTCCAGTTCCTTTTATGGATTCGCCAATCAGCATGACGATTGCCAACACTGAGGAGATGGCGAAAGAGCTTGATGCCGTGATATCCATCGATACGACCCGCGGCAATCGGATTATCAACTATTGTGGTTTTGCTCTCTCTCCTACGGTGAAGGAGGGGTATATTTTAAGAGTGAGCGAGGACCTGCTGAGCCTCATGAGCTACGTTACGGGGAAGGCACCGGTTGTTTTTGCCCTCACGACTCAGGACATCACGCCTTACGGGAATGGCTTGCATCACCTGAATAGTATTCTTCAGCCTTGTACTGCAACGAGTGCACCAGTAGTAGGCGTTGCTTTGACGACAGAGATTTCCGTTCCTGGATGCAGTACGGGGGTTTCATCGGTTGTAGATATCGAATCGGTTGTCCGTTTTGTTTTAGAAGTCGCTAAAGCATTCGGGAGGGGAGATGCAAGCTTTTACGATCCGAAGGAATTCGATCACATACAGAAGCTCTATGGGAGTATGAAGTTCCTTCAAACAATGGGAAAGATGTCAGCTCTCTGACTGTCGCGTGATGAAAACGTCTTATCGCTCGTGATTCAACTTGCTTTGAAGAACGGTCTTTTCCCTCTCAAGGGGAACCGATCAACAAGCCGTCTTTTGTGGTCAGAACACTCGACGCTTCGTTCTCGTCTGTCTTTAGGGTCTCGAGAGTTCGTCCTCGAGGTCGAAGAGCTCTCTGACGTAAGGATGGCTGTTCGTTTTCCGGAGATTCGAGGTGGTGAGGATATCGCAGAGGAGCCCGTCTTTCATGACAGCGATCCTGTGACACACGTTTTTAAGGACGCCCAGGTCGTGGGAGATCATGAGGATCGAGATACCTTTTCGGATGTGGATGTCCAGGAGGAGCTCCAGTATGTGGTTTCGTGTCCCCACATCCAGAGCCGATACGGCCTCGTCGCAGATGAGGAGCTTGGGCTGCACCGATATGGCTCGGGCGATGGCGACACGCTGACATTGACCGGTACTGAGCTCGGGGGGTCTGCGGTCATGGAGCTCGGCTGGTATGCCCGCCTCGATCAGGAACCGCTGGGCAGCGGGGGCTATGGCCGACCTTTGGCACAGTTTGAGGTATCCCAGAGGCTCTCCTGCCAGATCTGTCGCTTTTCTTCTGGGGTTCAGACACCCCCGGCCGTCCTGGAAGACGAGTTGTATTGCTCGTTTCAGTTCTCGCCTGTCCTTGGCTCGTTTCCCCTGTATCTCCATTCCGTCCAAGAGGATGGACCCCGACTCGCATCTCTCAAGGCCGACGATGCACCGTGCCAGGGTGGATTTTCCGCATCCGCTTTCTCCCAGAATTCCCACAATCTCTCCGGTCTGAACTGACAGGGAAAATCCTTTCAGAGCTGGCTTTTTTTGCCCCGGGTATGTCTTCTCGAGTTTTTCGATCCGAAGCAGGGGGGGCTCATCGCCACCTGGAGGCCGTGTGGTGACATGGGGAAAGATGGCTCCCTTGCCGAGGAGTTCTTTGGTGTAGGGCGACCGTGCTGAGGCTAGGATGTCGTCCAGTCGGCCTCTGTCCTGGACCTCTCCATCGTCCAGAACCAGAAGGCTGTCCGCTGCCAAGCGGGCTGCCCGGATGTCGTGAGTTATGAAAAGGATGGCACTTCCCAGTTTTTTTCTTGTTTTCTCAAGGAGGCGAAGGACCTCCATCTGACTTACGATGTCCAGCGCCGAGGTTACCTCGTCGGCGATGAGCACCCTGGGTCTCAGACAGAGGGACAGAGCGATGCATACCCGTTGAGCCATTCCTCCAGAGAGCTCAAAAGAGTGGGCTCTCAGAACCTTCTCCGTGTTCGTGAAGTTCATGTGAGCCAGATATTGCTGTGCCACGTCGTCCGTCTCTGACTCAGAACAGATTCCGTGGAACAGAAGGGTTTCCTTGAAATGGGACCGAACGGTTTTCATGGGATTCAGAGCTTGCTGAGCATCCTGGAAGATGTGACCAATTGCTGTCCCTCGGATTTTCAGCCAGGGGGCTGCTTTACCCGATAAGTCCAGGGTTTTGCCCCCGATATGAAGGAGACCTCGGACCTGTGCCGATGGCGGTAACAGACCGGTGATGGCTTTGAGCACGGTGGATTTTCCCGATCCGCTCTGGCCTATAATGGACAGACATTCCCCTCTGTTCAGAGAGAAAGACAGATCCTGGACAGCTGGAGTCATCGAACCTCCGTATCGGACATGCAGGTTTTTCAGCCTCATCACGGGGTCTTGCACATGTGAGATCTCAGCTTTCATGGACGTTGCCTCCCATCTTGTGATCGATTTTCGGGAAGCACGGGGATCTCGAAGGGGTCAAATCGGTCCCGCATCCCCTCGCCTATGAGGTTAAGGGCCAATACGGTGAGAAAGATACAGAGGGTCGGACCGAGGAGCATGTGAGGAGCCCTGAAAAAATAGGCCTTGCTGTCAGCGAGCATGCTCCCCCACTCGGGTGCCGGAGGTTTGGAGCCAAGGCCGAAAAAGGACAGGGCCGAGATGGAAATTATCAGGCTGCCCAGCTCGAATGTCCCGAGAACTACGGCCTGGCCTACGACACGGGGAAAAATTTCCCGACGGATGATTGTCATGGTAGATGCTCCAAGAATTTTTGCAGCGGACACGTCGACGTCGTTTTTCGAGTTAAGGGCGATGCTTCTGGCCAGCCTGGCAAAGGGAACCCACCATACCGAAACGATGGTGAGGAGAAGATGAAAAAATCCGGTCCCAAATAGGGCCGTCACGATGATCGCCAGTACGATGAACGGAAAGGCCATGAGGGTGTCGACGAGTCGCATAAGAATCGTCTCCACAATACCTCCGTACATTCCGGCGATCATTCCTACTGAGCAGCCGATGGCCATGGCTACCAGAAGAGCGGATATTGAGGCCGTCAGAGTAGCACGGCCACCGTGAAGTAAGCGGGACAGGATGTCCCGTCCGAAGGCGTCTGTTCCCAAAAGATGGGCCGTCGACGGTGGCTTGAGCCTGTTCATCGGTTCCTGCTCCACGGGATCGTAGGGGGACAGAGTGCCTGCCAAAGTCACCGCCAAAAGGACGATGGCGAAAAGGACCAGCCCCGCTTTCAGAGTGTAGGGCATTGCCGTCCAGGATCTCATCGTTCGGAGCTCTCCTTTTGTGCGTTGTTCAATCGGGGATCGGCGGCAAAACAGATCACATCCACACCGTAGTTAACGGTAATCACCATGACGAGCATGACCAAGCCATATCCCTGGATCACGGGGTAGTCGTGAAGCATGATGCTGTCCAATGCGTATTTACCAACCCCCGGCCAGGAAAAGATGTTCTCCACGATCACCGCCCCCCCAAGCTGGCTGGTGAGGGACATGGCGGTCATGGTGATAAGGGGGAGAAGGGTGTTCCTGAAGGCGTTGCGGACAATCTGGCTCCGTCCCATCCCTCGAGCGATGGTGGAGGCGATATACGTTTTCCCGAACTCCTGAAGCATGTTGGCCCGCATGACTCGGATCAAGGGCGGCGACGAGATCGTTCCCAGGGTGATCGCCGGAAGCCACAATCTCGTCCATCCAGCGGAGTTGCTGATCTCGTAGATCTGTCGGATTACCCCAAAGTAGTAGAGGAGGAAAAGCCCCAGAGCGAATGCCGGAATGGCTGCCAGGACGACGCAGAGAATTCGGATTGCCTGGTCCGTCGGTTGTCCTCGATGAGTGGCTGAGGCCGTTCCCAGGGAGACACCCAGTAAGACCTGGAGAGCCAGAGCGGGAAGAGAGAGGAGCAGTGTGGCCGGGATACGGTCCAGAAGTTCATCGCTCACCGGCCGCTTTGTAAAGATGGAGGTCCCCAGATCAAGTTGTGAGACCCGTTTCAGCCAGACCCAGTACTGAATCGGCAGCGGTGAGTTAAGGTGAAGCTCCTCTCTCATCTCTTCATAGCGTTTTTCGTACAGAGTTGTATCGGTCATGGGCACTTCAGGGTCTCCCAGGAGGAGTTTTACCGGGTCGCCTGGAGCGAGGTGGATCAGGAAGAAGAGGAGAAAGCTCGAAAAAAAGAGCGTGAGACAAAATTCGACGGTTTTTTTCGCCAGAATACCTATCTGCATGGAGCTTCTCCTCTCGTTTGATTCATGAGTATTTTCTGCGTTTCGGAAACGATTTTTTAATTATTCAAAATAAAGGTTGGCATTGATCCCATTTTCAAATTGGCGGAAGTGTTTCACGTACCCCTTGAGATTTCGTCGAGTTGCTGTGGTCTCAATTCTGCTGCATACGTAAATGGCAGGACATTGCTTCGCTACATGAGCATTGATCTCGACGGCGAGCTCTCGACGCTGCTTTTCACTGGAGGCTACCCGAAGTTTTTCGAGCAACGAGTTCGTTCTCATATCGTTATATTTTCCGTAATTGGCTCCTCCGGTAGGGGCGAACTGTCCACATAGAAGAGAATACTCATCGCCAAAGCTCTGCCAGGCCTCGATGAAAGCGTCCCATTCTCCGGTATCCCGAGCAGCCTGAATAAGACTGTAATCTCCATGTTGCACCCGAGCTTTGACGCCAAGCTTTGTCCATTGATGCTGTATTGCCTCTCCCAGAGTCTTATCCTGTCCCCAGGTCATGAGTGTGATGGAAAGATCCTGACCGTCTTTATGCCGGAATCCATCTTTGCCCATTTTCCATCCTGCTTCATCCAGGAGCTTACCGGATTTTTGGGGGTCAAAGTGTGTATAGACATCGCTTTTATGATCTCGGTACCTTGGATTTGAACTGAGCCATGTAGTCAGTGGAAGACCAAGTCCTTCTGTTCCTAAAAGCGATATTTCCTGGCGGTTCAGTCCCCAGGCAAGAGCCTGACGAACTCGAATATCTTTGAGGATAGGGTTTTGTAAGTTCAGATATATCGTCTGAGTACTGGCAGCAGCAGTTATGTTTAAAACTACATCTTTGTTATTTTTTAACTGGGCGACGCTTTCATTGGAGATATGGAAGACCATGTCAGCTCGTCCGCTCATAATCGCCAGGGTTCTGGTTTCAGGGTCGGAGATCTCCTCGTGAATTATTCTGGGAATGGTGGGCTTTTTGCCGTAATAGTTGGGATTGATCTCCAGAATCATCCGCTGTTTTGGCTCGAAGGCGACGACCTTGTACATACCGCTCATGTCCATGGTCTCGACCGAATTGTGAGCCGCCTTGCTGTTGAAGATACACAGCTCCATATACGACAGATTGAGCGGAACGAACTGATTGGTCCTGGTCGTCGTCACCTGGAGGGTCCAACGATCCAGGGCTTTGAATTTCAGGTCTTTAAGGAATGGCAGGGCTCTTGTGTTTGTTTCTCTGGATCGCTCCAGAGAACCGATGACGGCCTCTGCATCGATAGCTGCACCGCTCCAGAACTTCCCCTCTGGACGGAGATATATTTCCCACGTATATTCGTCGATTTGTTTCGAGCCTCTGGCGAGACATGGCTGAATCTGTCCCTCGGGATCGGCCTTGAAAAGGGGTTCTGCGGCTCCGTTTTTGATGTAGTGGTTAGAGCCCGGATAATAGGACGGGTCGGGACTGCTCGCGATTTCCCGTTCGACTAACACCAGTTCCTGCTTGCCGCCGTTTTTCCCGGCAATTGCTGGTTGTATCGCTGCTAAAATGGCGAAGACGGCACACAGGCCTCGTACGGTAAAGCTGTTCACTATAGATTCCTCCCTATGTTGTCAATTTTCGGAGGGCGTCATGCCTTCCGTTCTCTCATGATCCAGATCCTTGCTGAGCACAAATCCCACCACTGCCAGGGCCCCGATAATGCAGAAGACGGCCCATGGCAGGAGAGGCGTGTGATGGATCTGTGCCATGTCGAACAGGAATCCTCCCAGTATCGCCCCTCCGCCGCTGCCCACAGCGAAGCTCATAGCGTTGAATCCCAGGTAGAGCCCTGTCGTTCCCTTTTCTGCCAGGTTGATGGCCATACTTTGCTGGTTAGGTCGGGCCAGGAGCATCCCCACTGTGTAGACGGCAACCAGGCAGAGAAAAACTCTCGTCGTCGGGATGAACGGTGTGATTGCCAGAGCTGCTGAGATGACGACAGTCCCCATGACGATGATCTGACGGGGCGTGTGGGTCCTGAGCAGACGGGAAACCAGAGGATACTGCAGTATAGCAGTTACAGCTGCGTATACCGAGTACATCCAGCTTACGCTCTCTGGAGCTCCCGAGATCTGTCGTATCCGCAGGGGAAAGGTGATGTCAATCTGGGAAGCGGCGAGCCAGAAAATTGACATCAGAGCGACAAAGCGGATGTATCTCCGATCTCTTTTAAGGATTTTCAGGGATCGCCCTACAGAGAGGGGGTTCGTCTTGGGCCGTATGGACGGGAGCCACACCAGGGAGATGACGGCATTGACGAAGAAACATCCTGCGGCTCCGAAGCAGACGGCCTTGAAGTCCAGGACAAGCAGCAGAGCTCCCAGAAGGGGGCCAACCGTGGATGCCACCCCGACCAGGGTATTGTTCATGGAGAAGTACCGGGAACGGTTCTCCGGCGTCGTCAGAGCGGCGATGGCTGCCTGGTAGGGGGTCTCGAAGGCGACCCCTCCAAGACCGATGAAGATCATGGCGACCAAAAGGGACGGAAAGCTCTGCGCGAAAGCGAGAAAGGCAAACCCCACCGTACGCATGAGCATGCCCAGGGTGACGAGGAGCTTCACATCATTCCGATCGGCCAGGATCCCCCCCAGAAGGGCCAGACCCTGCTGAGAAAATTTACGAAGGGCCAAGGCGCCCCCTACGGCTGTCGCGGCGAAGCCCAGGTCACCAACGTAGTGGCCTATGACCAGGGGCATGATCATCTCGAAGCCCGTGACCATGAAAAAAGTGAAGGTCAGGAGAACGACGAAACTCCGACGATTTTCGGTCATGGGTGTTCGAAACGGAGATTCACCCTTTTCAGGGCCGACTCTGCGTGATATCTGGCCTCCATACCCAGAGGGTCCACCGTCAGGACGTGCCCCAGGTATGAAGCGTTGTCCACAGCTTTATGAACGACGGTTCCTGTCAGATCCTCCATGGACCATCGGTGGACATGGGGTGCCCTGGCCATGACGTCAATGCCGGACATCTCCTTGATGATGCCCCATCCGTTCGGAACGAGAAAAGCCACAGCCGCACTCGTCGTGCCGGTATTACGTCGTTCGACCACGGGACGCTGTCCCAGGGAGAGATCGACGAAAGCCTTCAGAATGTCCACCCCTGTGACGATTTCCACCAGCTCGGCGATGTAGTTTCCTGCAGGTCTCACGTTGATCTCTACGATCTTTGGCCCATTTGCCGTCAGTTTAATCTCCGTATGTGCTACCCCATACTCGAACTGGAGGGCCTGGAGTACCGAGTTGACGTAGTCCATGACTGTTTGCTCTACATTGGGCTCAAGAGGAGCGGGAAACATATGACCGTCCTCGATAAAACGGGGACTTCCCGTCACCGACTTGTCCGTTATACCCAGGGTCGTTGGTTGTCCTCTGGATATAACGGTTTCCACACTGAATTCAGGGCCATCCAGGTACTCCTCCAGGAGTATAAGCCTCTCTCGGGGCTGATCCCGAAAGTTGACGGTAAAGGCTTCCAGGGCCGCAAAGGCGTCCTGAAGCTCGCGCTCGTCGTGAATCAGTCGGACGAAAGCGCTGGAGGCCAGATCGACGGGCTTGATAACCAGCGGGTAGCTGAGACGATTAGCCGACGCTTTCGTCTCGTCCCAGCAGGAGCACAGGGCATGCTGAACATTGGGAATTCCTGTCCTGTCGAGGGTTGCTCTCAGAATATCCTTTCGCCTGATATTCTTCACTCCCTGGGGAAAGGGGCAAGGCAGCCCCATGGAGCGGGATACTTCTACAGTCGTTTCGATGTAGTAATCGCAGATGGTTATGACCCCGTCAAAACGACGTCCCCTCACGGCATCCAGGATCTGACGAACGTCGTTGGTCTCCACAGAGAGAATCTCATCGGCCAGCGCCAGAACGGGGTGAGGAGTTCCGTCATGATCTGTGCCGTAGTGATTGGGAGATCGGGTCGCCAGAACGTAGCTGTGTCCCATCTCCTTGATTCTCTGAGGCAGAAGCCTTCCATTGGCACCTACCCAACTCTCGAGCATAAGCAGACGAGACACGGGGAATCCTCCTTCATCACGAATCACGACGAAATCGCTGATATGGCCGCCATGAGATAAGTTCGATAGCTAAAACTTGAGTGTTATAATAACCGAATTGAGGGGCACGAGTACAACGGAAAAAATCGATGGCCCCAAGGGAAAAAATGATGGGAGAGGTGAGGGATGAACACCGAGGTCTTGGGCACGTTTCTGGCGGTCATTGAGAGCGGCAGTTTCACCCGAGCGGCCAGGAGGATGAATCTCTCTCAATCGGCGGTGTCGAGCCGGATTGCCGCCCTGGAACATAAGGTAGGGCAGCCCCTCTTCGTCCGCCGTCACGATAGGGTCGATCTGACCCCTGCGGGGCAGGGCCTGGTCCCCTATGCGAGGCGAATGATCGCTCTGGAGGAGCAGGCTCTTAAGAGTCTGGATATTGTCTGTCCTCTCGAGCGTCTGGTGGTGGCGTCGGTCCACACGTATTACGATTTTTTTCTGAGGCCGATCCTGGATGGATATCGGGAGCGCTACCCGGCCAGATCGACACGGGTCGTTCTGAAACACTCCAGAGAGGTCATCAACGGTGTCCTGGATGGTCGGTATGACGTGGGATACTCCCATCATCCGGTTCGATCACCGGGGATCCTCTGTCGAAAGGTGGCCTCAGACGAGCTCCTTCTCCTGCATCGGGATCCTCGATATGGTCGAGGAGTCACCGTGGCCGATTTACGCCGTATGCCCCTGGTTTACTCGGAGTTTCTGGATACTCCGGTGGCTGAGGAGCTCTTCGGGAAGCCCTTTCTTTTCGAGTTGGAGATCGACGTAGGATCCAAGGTGCTCCCCTACATCAGGGAGCAAGACCGGATCAGCATGCTGCCTCGCCGGATGGTGCAGGACCTGCTTGACTCCGGGGAGCTCTTTTCGATTCCCACTCTCGATTTTCTCCTGCCGCCCCTGGAGTATTTTCTCCTGTATGATGAAGCCAAGGGCTTCGGTGTTCCCGTTCGGGATTGGCTTCAGGTCTAGGATACCCATATCTCAGAACTCGTTTGTGTCTCTTGAGCATGCCTGGGTGATGAGGGGCTTTGATTGCCTCCCCCCCTCCTTCTTGCGTCCTGTCGCGATAAAGATGTATTATAGTAGCAGCGGAGTGTCTTTGGGATTTGTTTGATATACGAGAGGAGGCCCAGGGGAATGAAGAGAAGAATATGGAGTGCAGCAATGATGGTCTGTCTGGTGGTGCTTGGGGGAGCGTTGCCCGCGAGCGCTCGATACATGTTGGTTGGCATCGATGGCAAGGTAACCTGGAACGAGCAGGGGGTCATGGAGTCCTTGCCGCCCGGTGCGGACAAGATTCAGATTTTTGACATAGCCAAGGGGGGCACCGAGCCCCAGCAGGTGACCGTTTTGGAGTTGTCTAACTCTATCTATGGCCCACCGACGAACATGGCCATCACAAAGGACGAACGTCTGGCCTTGGTGGCCAATTCTGTCGAGTGGGTTCAGAAAGATGGCAAGTGGACGGCATCTCCCGGAAGGGAGATCTATGTCATTGATATGGAGGCTACCCCGCCGAAACGGATTGCCACGGTTACGGGAGACCTTCAGCCTTCCGGTATGGCCGTCAATAGAGCTGGAACTCTGGCCCTTGTGGCCAATCGTAAGGGCCATTCAGTAACGGTCTTTTCCATAGAAGGAAAGAGCGTGTCGTTGGTGGGCACCGTTTCCATGGGAGATGAGGTTGCTGCTGTATCGATCTCTCCAGATGGCAGCAAGGCCTGGGTGGTCAAGAACAAGGCCCATAAGTTGGCACTGCTTAGCATCGAAGGGACCAAGGTCGCCCCGACCGGTTTTGAGATTCCCGTTCTGTGGCCGTACAACGTGGACATGACCCCCGACGGTGCCCTGGCGTTTTGCTGTGATATGGGAGGTCCCGGAGGATCGTCGGGCCACGTGGACACCGTCTCGGTCATCGATATGACCCAGAATCCTCCTCGAGTGGTCGATCGTGTGGTGACCGGTGACGGCCCCGAAGGCTTTGCCGTCTCTCCCGATGGCTCGTATCTCGCTACGGTCAACATTCGGGGAAGCAACGTGGACCATGGCTCCTGGCTTTACCACAAAAAGGGGACCGTATCCCTTCTCAAGATCGACGGAAAGTCTCTCACCAAGGTGGACGAAGTTGAGGTAGAAGCAATGCCCGAGGGAGTTGTCTGGAGTCCTGATGGCGTGTGGATGTACGTTGGCAACTTCCTGGACAAGAACATGTCGGTCCTGAAGGTGGAGGAGGGGCGTCTTGTGAACACGGGGAAAACCATACCCCTGGCGGGAGGCCCCGCCTCCATGTGTGGCCCTGTGAAATAATCGATCTGATAGTATAGAGGGCTGTAATCCTTTGAGTATGAGGGAAACAGCGCTTCCACTCAAGGAGAGAAGAAGCGCTGTTTCTCTCTTTTTTCGTTTGATTTTTTGTTTTATTCTCCATCAGGGAAAATGAGCTGTCTATAGGCGGTGATGTCTCTCCTGGCTCTGTCCTGCTCATCTGTGCTTGCGCATTCCTATGCTATACTAAATTATCATGGGATGTTAGAAAAACCATCGTATGCAGGATGTCCATACGGTCTCGAAGGAGCGTGCTGTGAATGAAGCGTAAAGTTCTCTTGATCTGTTGTGTTTTTATCTGTTTTGTTCTGGGGGACTCTTCGGCGTGGAGCTCTCCCGTTAATGAAAACTCAGCCCAGGCTGCCCAGAGTGAAAAGCCTGATGTTGACGATTTACGTCCTCTTTCGTCCGACACAGTGGAGGTTTGCCGTCAGGTGACCATAGGGGGGCAGTCAATTGCCTACGAGGCCCAAAGCGAGCGGATGCCTCTGTTCGACGACGAGGGACGCCTCGTGGCGTGGGTGTTTTACGTGGCCTACACGAGGCTTAACCAGGGTTCGGTCCATCGTCCTGTAGCCTTTGTCTTCAACGGAGGACCGGGAGCGTCGTCCCTGTTTCTGCATATGGGAGCCTTGGGGCCCATGTGCGTCAAGACCTTGCCCGATGGGATCGGCCTTCCCAAACCGCCGTATCTGGTGGAGGAGAACCCCGACTCCCTGCTAGATCAGGCTGATCTGGTCTTTATCGACCCCGTCGGGACCGGCTTTTCAAGAGCGGAGGACCATGAAAAAGGTCCTCGGTTCTGGGGGGTTGAGGAAGATGCTGAGTGGGTGTCGCAGTTTCTCAGGATGTATCTCACGAGGGAGAAACGCTGGGGGGTGCCGGTGTACCTGATCGGAGAGAGCTACGGCGGCATGCGTGCGACCGAGATGGCCCCGATCCTTATGGAAAAGGGGATCATGCCGTCGGGGTTGGTCCTTATCTCCCCGGCCGTGAGCTATGGGGAGCTGATATGTGATGATTCCAATAGCAGGCCCTTTATCCATACTTTGCCAGTCATGGCTGCAGCGGCCTGGTATCATGGTCGACTGTCCGATGACCTGCAAGGGATGCCCCTGGATCGCCTGCTCACTGAGGTTCACTCTTGGGCCAACGGCCCGTATCTCTCGGCCCTCTGGGCGGGCAATGGGTTGTCTCAGGACGAGTTTGACGCTGTGGTGACCCGACTAGCTCGATATACAGCCATGCCTGAGAGCCTGATCCGGCGGTGTAATCTCAAGATACCTTCAAACGAGTTTGTAGCCGAATTGCTCCTGGACCGCAAGGAGTATTTGAGCCAATACGACGTTCGGGTCACCTCTCCCGGTGGATGGGGCAACTACGAAAAAGACCCCATGTTTACCCTGACGGGGGCTCCTTACTACACGGCCTTTATGGCCTACCTTCAGGAGTATTTGCAGTTTGACACGGATCAGGAGTATCGTACTTTCAGTAAAGCTGCTCGGAGAGACTGGGATTTTGAATCCGGGCAGCAGAAGGAAGTCGGGTATCCGAACACGGTGAGCTCTCTAGCGCAGGCCATGCGGCGAAACGAGCACTTTCGGGTGTTCGTAGCTATGGGGGTGTACGATATGGTCTGTTGTCCTGACTCTGTGCTCTATAGTCTGGGCCGTCTTGACGTACCTCGGGAGCGTCTTCTTCGCAACATAACGGTTCGGAGCTACGACGGTGGACACATGATGTACACTAACCCGAAGGCCCGTTCAGCTCTGAAGGCCGATCTCAGTCGCTTCCTTCAGGAGAAATGACATGCGCCTCCTTCTCCTTTTCATCGTCCTGGTCCTGCCTCTGGGCATGACCCTTTTGCTCGGTCGACGACGGGGCAAACGGTGTTGGAAAGGATGCCACGGATGTGGACTCTGTCGAGGCGATGCCAAAAATAAAGAACCAGGCTGGAGGGGGCGTTGAGCCCCTTCTTTTTTTATGGCACCAGCACGGTTATACGATTTAGCTGATCGATGATGAGTTTCCTGGAACGTGATATGGCAGATTGGCTTCTACATCTAAAGTTGAGAGTATGGAGTGCCCAAGAACTTGTGGTTCGTATCCCCCATAGAACATGAAAAAGTACGAGCCCTCCACTCGTAATGGGATTGATCTGAGGGCAACATAATGGACGCCCTAGGGTACAATATAAGGGATATTAGGCGGTTTGACGCACCGAGGAGGAACGATGCATGTCTGAAATGATCTATGGCCTGGAGCTGGAGTACAAGAGGTGGCGGGCTCTTATGGGGGAGATAGGAGAGCAGTCCTACCGGGCGGACCAGATTTGCCAGTGGATATACAAAAAAAAAGTTTTTGACGTCCATAGGATGACGAACCTGTCCAAGGGGCTTCGGGAAAAACTGGAGCCTCGGCTGTACGTTCAGCCGCCCTTTGCCGCCGAAGTTCAAACCTCTTCTGACGGGACGGTCAAGTTTTTATGGCGTTTTCTGGACGGCCAATCGGTGGAATCGGTCCTTATGGACCACGGAAACCACCATACTGCCTGTCTCTCGACTCAGGTGGGATGCCCTCTCACCTGTGATTTCTGTGCCACTGGGCGACAGGGATTTGTTCGGAATCTCACGGTCGGGGAGATCGTCGGTCACTTTTTAGCTATGGAGTCCTGGCTGGGGCAGGACATCAGGAATGTCGTCTTCATGGGGATGGGAGAACCTTTCCTGAACTGGGATAACCTTCGAGAGGCTATCGAGATACTGATTCATCCCAAGATGCGGAACATGGGAATTCGGCGCATCACCATCTCAACCTCCGGCGTCGTCCCTGGTGTTCTCTCCCTGGCCGACTCGGGGCTGGACGTGGGCTTGTCGTTGTCTCTTCATGCCCCCAACGACGAGATTCGCTCACGGCTCATGCCGGTGAACGAGCGGTATCCCCTGGGGCAGGTTATGGAGGCTCTGGCGATCTACCAAAAAAAAACGGGACGGCGAATAACCGTGGAATATGTCATGCTCAAACACGTCAACGACGAACCCGCCCATGCCTATGAGATGGTCGCTCTTCTGGCGGATCTGGACGTGTACGTCAACCTGATTCCCTATAACCCCGTGGTTAAACGGTACGCTCGTCCGTCGGCCAGTCGAATCAATCCCTTCATGGCAATTCTCCGGGAGCTTGGGCTTGAGGTAGAGCTTCGAAAGGAGAAGGGAAGCGACATCGACGCTGCCTGTGGTCAGCTTCGGGGGGGGCGGAGTTGATATGGCCTGGCGGGCTCATTTCGACGGTGGTTCCAGAGGAAATCCCGGCGTTGCCGGGGCAGGTGCCGTTCTCTACGACGACGCAGGTCTTCTCGTCTGGCGGGGAAGCCGCCCTCTGGGCCGGGGCACCAACAACGAGGCCGAATATGAAGGCGCCATCATGGCCGTAGAGGAGGCTGCCCGTCGAGGTCTCAAAGAAATAACCCTCTGTGGTGACAGTAAGCTGGTGATTCAACAACTCTCCGGGGTCTGGAAAATCAAGGAACCTCGCCTTCAGGTTCTGGCTGAGCGTTTTCGTCGGATTGCCTCCGGTATAGCGATATCCTATCGCTGGATTGCCAGAGCCGAAAATGACGAGGCTGATCGAATGGCGAACCAGGCCATGGACGATATAGTTGGGGAATCGATCAAAAAAGAGAGTAAAGAAGTTGATCAATACTGCTCTTTTGAGGCTGTAACGATCTCGGATACTACGGGGCGCTTTGAGGTTGATCTTCGCGGTCGCCGATGCTCCTGCCCCGTCTGGGAGGCCGAAGGAGACTGTCCCCATCTTAGGGCTTGCCAGAGAGCCGGTTTGTTGCCTTCTCGGTGATCTTCTCCACCGACGGCTTAAAAGGCCCCGCCAGGAAAAAGCGGGGCCTTTTTGTGCGTGTTGTTTAATAAAACTGTACTGATTGGTGACGAAGACGTTATATCACCAGCCACCGCCACCGCCACCGCCACCACCACCACCAGAAGATCCTCCTCCACCGGAGAAGCCCGACGAGGATCCGGGGGGCGTCGCAGCTGAGGCCGCAGCGCTGGCGAAGGACTGGCCCAGCGACGAGGCGAAGTCTCCCATAGAGGCGATGTATATTGGAGCAGTCCCCGAATACCAGTGGGGACTGTAGCGTCCCTCTCCATTGGTGGTCGCTGCTCGGGCCAGAACTGCTTCGAAGGCTTCGCCCCAGTGTTGTTCAAGGCCGAGAGCCAGTGCGTAGGGAAGGTAGCGCTCGAAGAGCTCGGGTGTCCTCTCTGGGGGGTTCAGGGCGTTGAGACGCTCCTCCTCGGTGGTCTGGAGGTACATGGCGAATCCGTCGATCTTGTCCATGAGTCGTCGTCCCAGGATCGTTGGGGCCTTCATCAATGGGTAGAAGACGGGGGGAATAAGGGCCATGATAGGCACGCACATGGCGCAGATCGGCGAGAGGATTGACGGGAGCACGATAGCGATCCCAATGATCAGGATCGTTGCTTCTCCGAACAGGAACAAGATGCTGATGCACAGGAGCAGAGCCTTGAATCCCTGCCGCATATTCCACTGCTGTCGGACCCTTCGGATCAGTTTAACGAAAGTAAGACCGAAGATGTTCGTTATCACCAGGGCAATAACCGTACTCGTTGCCGCTGCCATCATCTCCCCTCGTCCTCGAGCAAAAAGGAGGATCGACAAGGCGATAATCACGACCATGATGCTGAATCCCATAACGGTGTAGAACACGTTTTTCTTATACAACAGATCGTCATATCGGGCGCCCAAGGTATCTGACAGGCTTTTCTGAGCCTCTGCCAACGTCTCGCTCTCGGATTTTTTAAGAGGAACAACCGTCTTCGATGCGAACAGCGTCTCGTAGAGGTACTGTTCTTCTGGGGGAAGAGGGGGCATTTGTTGGGTTTTCTCGGTCTGTATCAGCTCATATTTATTGAAGAGTCGGCCTTCCTGGGCGATGGTCAGATATCCTTTCACGGCCAGGGAGATCAGGGCAGCGGAAAAGGCCCGGTCGTCGAAGCCCATGTTTTGTATCTGTCGAACTGCTGCCGGTGAGAGATCCTCGGGAGGGGAGAACAGGGGGACGATGGTCCCTTTACGGGGGTCTCGTCCAACGTACATCCAGGCGATCACAAAAAAGATAAAACCAACGATAGTTGCAAGAGCATACCCCAGGTCCAAGCCGTGATCGTCCAGAAAATAGGCTCCCGAGGACGGCGGCTTCACATATCCTTTGGGCCAGCTGACGGCGACGGTGAGCCCCTCACGGGCTGCCAGTGAGTGGGTCGTCTCAAACGTGGCTGTCGTGTCGTTGGCTTTCATAGTGGCTTTTTTGTCTCGGGATCCTTGGACGCCTGTCCATGCACTAGTCTGGAGGACATCTGCTCCTTGGGGCAGATGGATGGTACACGATGCCTTCTTGATGGGAAAGGCCCAGCCGTTGCCCGTGACGTTCCAGTACAGCTCGTCGTAGTTCTCAAAAAAACCGATCTGGCGTTCGGTCGTGTAGGAGATGGTGTAGCGATGCTTCCCTGGTTTGAGGAGAACGCTGGGATTGCCGATCTTGATCCGAATTCCGTTGGAGAGGTCCTCAATGGCCCATCGCTCGGGGTGGCCATCTCGGGTTACCTCAAGAACACTCAGAGGAGTACGGATACTTCGACCTGATGAGTTTTTGTAGAGGGTGGGAATATCTCGAAATATCCCTCGCCGGATCGATCGTCCTTCAGCTACAACAGCGATGGTCTCGGTGACCTGGATCAATCCCTCAGGTTGAATCCCTATCTCGCTGTGAAAACTGGAGATCTCCTCGGCCCCAAAAGCGGGAGCGAGACAAACCAGCAATGTGGTGACGAACCCAATCAACGAACGATCAAATGACCTTTTCAAGTACGATCTTCGAACGCATAAGATGCCCTTCACGGGCAATCACCTCCTTCTTACTTTGGCTGTTTGCCTTTAAATTTATCTAAGGCTAAGATGCACATGCTATATTTATTGAATCGATTACGAGAGCAAAACATGTCGTACTTGATCGAAGGGAGTGATGCAGGAATGATACTGGTAACGGGAGGGGCTGGCTACATCGGCAGCCACACGGTCTTGGCTCTCAACGAGGTGGGGTACGGTGGTGTTCGATAACCTTGAGCGGGGCCATATGGATCTGGACTATGGCACGGCTTTTGTACGAGGAGACCTTCGAAAGCTGGATCATGCCCAGGCTGTTTTCAGAGAATATCCCATAGAAGGAGTTGTCCACTTTGTCGCCAGCAGCCTGTTTGGCCAAACTCTGGGACTGCCATCGCCGTCGGTTTGGTAGGTTTTGGGTTCTATTGATACTTAAAGCTAAGGTATTATGGGTCAAGACACGTTTATCTGTCTGAGGGCCACTGTTCGATGTTGTCCTTGGAGGCGATAGTCTGTTGAGAAACAGCGAATACGGTGATGCGGATGAGAGGTGTTGTATGACGACCTTTTCTGAAGAAGGAGGTGAAACGGTTGTCTGTAACGGTCAGGGATATACTAAGGATGTCTGAGCTCATCGATGTACGCCTTCTGGCTGGTCGTGAGGGGCTCGACAGAGGCGTTTCAAATGTCAATGTGATGGAGGCTCCCGATATCGTCCGATGGCTTCATGGAGGGGAGTTCATTCTGACGTCTGCGTATGCCTTTCGTGACGACCCTGGGGCCATGCTGCCTCTTTGCAGGCAGATGAAGGATGCTGGTGTCTCCGCTTTTGGTATCAAGCCAAAACGTTTTCTATCGGAAATACCAGAGGAGTTGCTCTCCTTAGCTGAAGAAATTTCATTGCCCATCATTGAATTGCCTTCTCATTTAGCTTTCGGTGATGTTATCTTTCCTGTTCTCTCTAAAATAGTGGGGGAAAGTGTGGGGGATATCCGTTTTTCCGAGGCGATTCTCCGTTCTTTGTATACTTTAATGGCTGCAGGAGGAACCATGCACCAGATACTCTACACGGTACGAAATTTTTTGCGTGTTGGAGTTGCCTACCTTGATCTCATTGCCAGAGACCGGTATGTATGTTCTTCCTCAGGTCCCTTTGAGGATGAGATTCATAGTGATACGATCCAGCATTTGACCCAGAAATATGTCGCCGAAGCCATAATTCTTTCGGGAGTTATTTATGGCTATATCGTCGTGGATATCGATCGGGAGTTAGCGCTGGACAGACAGAGGGCTATAGTCCTGGAGCATGCTAAGAGTGCGGTTCTCGTGTGTGTTCAGCGTGAGATGGCAGCCAGAGAGACGGAACGCCGATACCGGGATGAGTTCATTCAGGATCTCCTTTTTAAAAATATCCGTTTTGAACGGGAGCTTTGGGCGAGGGCCGAGCGTTTTGACTGGGATTTCAGAGGTCCTTTCCAAACGGTCATTGTAGACATAGATAATTACAAGATATGTATTGGAGATGCCAATACAAGCCCGGTCTGTTCCGATCTCGAAAGCAGAAGAGAGCGGATAATCACGTTGGCTATAGATATTATGAGATCCCATTACCGTAAGATCCCGTACACGACCATGAGTGATATGGTGGTTTTTCTTCTCCCTTTAGGTAAAAAAGACAGCGGAGTTTATGAGTCTCTAGAAGACGTACTGCCTAAACTTCGGGCTATGATCAAAGAGCAGACAAATTTCTCTGTTACGATCGGTATAGGTGCCCCTAAGGAGAGCTGTTTCCTCTGTCACGAGAGCTATGATGAGGCAAGGGAGGCTATCAACACCATACGTCCTCTGCTCGGGGGGGATCGGGATGTTTATTGGAGACGAATGGGTATGTATGCCATTTTGGCCAAGATCAGCACCCTTCCCGAATCCGAGAGGTTCTACAGGGAGCAGCTTGGAGCGGTTCTCCAAACAGAAGGACGGGCAAGGGACGATCTCCTGGCTACGTTGGCGGCCCTGTCCGAAAATAACTGGTCTCTGCGAAAGACAGCGATGTCTCTTTGTATTCACTACAATACCCTTCGCTATAGGCTTGATAAGCTCCGTGAGCTTATGGGGTCCGATATGGACTCTGGAGAGGAGCGGCTCAGCATCGCTCTGGCTCTGAAATTATATACTCTTGCCAAAGAACGACGATTGAAATAGTCGTTTTCATTTCTCTAAGAGGTTTGTGTGTTCGGTAGAGAACTTTTAGTTCTCTACCGAACTTTTTTTTATAACTACGCCACGATGTTTTGGGAGGGGGTCAAAAATACAATTTAAGTGTTTCAGGAAAGGAGATACCCATGGGACGAGTGGTATCCAGAGAAAGAATATGGAGGGATATCGAGGCCATTGGCAGTTTTGGGAGGGGGGATGCTCCGGGGAGAACCAGTTTTTCTTACAGTGATCAAGACGTGGTAGCCAGGCGCTACCTCACTGAACAGATGCGGGAGCTTGGCATGAGTATCTCTGCAGACGGTGTCGGAAATATCAGAGGTCGTCTGAACGGTTCTGACGGTTCTCTTGCGCCTGTTATGAGCGGTTCTCATATCGATTCCGTCGCTTGTGGTGGTGATTACGATGGAGTCGTTGGGGTTGTCGCCGCGCTTGAGGTTGCCCGGTGTATCGCAGAACGAAAAATTGAGTTGCTCAGGCCATATGAGGTTGCGATTTTTTCTGAGGAAGAAGGTTCAAATTTTGGAGTGACCTGTGCAGGAAGCAAGGTCATGACCGGGGCTCTGGATGTTGAAGGCATAAAAAAAATAAAAGATGCTGATAATGTGTCTATGTACGACAGATGTATAGAAAGGGGTTTCGATCCCGAGTCTCTCCATTCGGGAAGAGTTATGCCTGGACAGATCCACGGGATGGTGGAGCTCCATATAGAGCAGAGCGTTCTTTTGGAATCTCAGGCAATGCAGATAGGAGTGGTTCAATCCATCGCCGGGCTTTGCCAATGTAAGTTGACCTTTCGAGGTACGGCAAATCATGCTGGCTCGACCCCTATGAATTTGAGGCAAGACGCTCTTGTGGGGGCTTCCCGGTTTGTTGTGGAGTTAGAAAAACTGGTCCGGGATGATCCTTCTCCGTCCGTAGTAGGTACGGTCGGGGCTATCCAGTGCGAGCCTAACGCTTCAAACGTTATACCTGGAATTGTGATCATTTCTCTGGACGTGAGGGATGTTTTTCCAGATGCGATTGATCGGGTCATTGACGTCTGTCAGGAAAGAGCTCGTTTGATAGCTGTGGAAAAGGGGCTGGACTGTTCCTTTGAAATTTTGGGCAGACAAAGTCCCGTCGCTCTATCGCCTAAGATATGCAAGATGATATCGGAATGTTCAGATGCAAAGGGCCTCCGATGGATGCCGATGAACAGTGGGGCGGTACATGATTCGGTTTTATTGAGCTCAGTTACGGAGACAGGGTTGATTTTTGTCCCAAGCAAAGCGGGGAAAAGCCATTGCCCCGATGAATATACCGACATGGACGAGATTGCTGATGGAGCGGAGGTCCTTCTGTCAACAATTGTAGCTTTGGCTAACAGCTGAATATAAGCGGAGGTGCAAGTATGGGGTATCCTAAGGATTTTCTCGAAACCCGGGCAGTGGTGCATCATGGAGCGTATGCGGTTATACCGCCGGAAGGGAGGGTTGTCAACGTTATACCTGGCTTTGAGGGCTTCACCACAACGATTATTGCTTCACCGAAGATGGGGGCAAGTTTTGTCCAGTACATTTCCAAGGTATCCCCTGGGGCGAAAACGACAGTCCCTTTTGGAGGAAATGGTGTTGAGACTTTTGTGTACTTTATGGACGGTGAAGGCGAACTTACCGTAGGAAGTCGGGGCGAAGAGCATATCCTTCAACAGGGAGGCTATCTTTTCTCGCCGGAAGATAGTCCAATATCGATTAAAAATGACTCCAGGGGGACAATGCGCATTCTCCTGTACAAACAGAGGTACATCTCCATTGATGGTCATGAAGCCAGGGTTGTGTGTGGCAACGTGAACGATATTCCTGAAGAGATTTATGACGAAATGGAGAACGTGTTTATTCAAGACCTTCTGCCCAAGGATCTGGGGTTCGACGTCAATTTTCACGTTTTGTCCTTTGAGCCTGATGGCTGTCACCCTTTTGTCGAGACCCACGTTCAGGAGCATGGGGCGTACATCACCCAGGGGCAGGGGATTTACATGTTAGGTGAGGATTGGGTTCAGGTAAAGAAAGAGGACTTTATATGGTTTGGCCCCTTTGTCCAGCAGGCTGTCTATGCTACTGGTAGAGAGCGGCTTAGTTATATTTATTCGAAAGATTTCAACAGAGATGTAGATATTTAGAATATAGGGGTGAGAGAAATGTCGTTTACCGAAAAAATCTATCGTGATGAAGATGTCGATCTTGGAGTTTTAAAGGGGAAGACCGTCGGTATTATCGGATATGGAAGCCAGGGCTATGCACAGGCGAACAATCTTAGAGACAGTGGCGTGGATGTCATTATTGGAGCAGGCGACAGGCGTTTTCATAGTGGTTGGGATAAAGCCGAAAAAGATGGCTTTACCGTTATGTCTATAGAGGACGCGGTGAAGAAAAGTGACGTTGTTCATATCCTGCTGCAGGACCCCGCTCAGCCGGAGGTCTACTATTCCTCTGTCCATGCGAATCTGAAGAAAGGCCAAACCCTGAGTTTCGCCCACGGTTTTGCCATACTGTACGGAACCATCAAGCCCCCGAAAGATGTGGATGTGGTGTTATTCGTTCCCAACGGACCGGGGCCGGTGGTGAGGCAGAAATACTTGAATGGCTCAGGGATTTACGGTTGCGTTGCAGTTGACCAGGATGTCACCGGCAAGGCTGCCGAGATTGCTCTCGCCATAGCCAAAGGTGTCGGCAGCACGAGGGTTGGAACTATCCTGATGTCTTTTCAGCACGAAACCGAAGGGGATAACTTTGAGGAACAGGTCCTTTATGGCGGAGCCATTCATCTTATGAGAGGCATATACAAGGTCATGACCGAAAATGGCTACCCGAAATCCTTTGCGTACGCTAAAGCGATTCGATCAATTCGATCCATCATCGATGATATCGATGAGGTTGGTATAGAGGCCTATCTGACCGGTCGAGCGAGCAGAACCTGTGAGTTTGCCGTGAGGACATCTGGTCCCAGAGTTGTTAACTACGACGAAATTCAAAAGATATTCGAAGAAACTGAAAGAGGCGAGTTTGCCAAAAGGTGGCTTCTTGAGTTCAGCCAGGGCATGCCGGTTTTAAACCGTATGAGACGGACTTGGCAAGACTCGGATATGGAGGCAACAGGAATAGAATTCAGAAAGCGGTTTGGTCTTTCTTAGCAGCTTTAATCTGTTCGAGTTGACGAAAGGAAGTGTTCCGTTTGGCAATTACCTCTGATTTTGCGCCGTCATGCATCGCTGCAGAGATGGAAGCGACAGAACTTCGCGGGAAGAATCTTGAATTTCTTACGGATCTTTCCAAGGAACGATATAACCATCTCTTTAAAGTAGCTGAGATGCTTGAGCCTTTTTGGAGAACTGGCCTGAAACTTATGTCGGGAAAGGTTTTGGGGGCGCTCTTCTTTCAGCCTTCGACCAGAACCAGATTCAGTACCGAGTTGGCTATGATCCGTCTGGGCGGAGGGGTTCTTTCCGAGTCCAATCCCGGGAAAAGTTCGTCCGCTGCTAAGGGAGAGAGTTTGGCTGATCACCTCAGAACCGTCTCTCAGTACGCCAATATCATAGGCTTGCGGCATCCTGACTACTCTGTAGTATCTGAAGCGCTCTCCTACGCTGATGTCCCTGTGATCAGCTGCGGTTGGGGAGATGTAACTCATCCAACCCAGGGCTTGCTGGATATGTACACTGCATATAGAGCCTTTGGTGGTTTCGATGGGCTGAGGGTATGCATCGCTTCATCCGACCTTTCCAGAGCGAGAAGTGGTCACTCCTTCGCTATGGGCTTGGCAATCATGGGAGCGGAAATCGTCTATGTGGGGCTCAAGGAAAATCCCATCCCCTCTGCTGTGCGAGAAAGGTTAGAGGCTGCAGGCGCTCGTTTGGAGGAGCACTACGACATTTCAAATGCTGAGTTTATGGACGTGATGGCGACGACGCATCTTTGTTATTTACCGGGGTGCAGTGTGCCTAAGGATAATCCCGATGCAAGAAACGCTTTTATGAATAAAATAAAAGAGTTTTATATCACCTTGGATAACCTCAATTCTATAAAGAAAAAGGCCGGTCGTTCTATAGGTGTTATGCACTCCCTGCCCAGAAACTCGGTCGAGTTCGATTACGCCATTGATCACAGTGAGTTCGAGCTGTACTTCAAGCAGTTGGCCTTTAGCGTCCCGATACGTATGGCGCTGGTAGCTTCTATGGTTGGCATTTAGATTTAGCAACGGCGGTGCATTTTCTGAAGTCTGGAGCATCATGCTATGAGGAGGTGTTTGTATGTTGTTACGACAGGGAATTAGGAAGACTTGTGTTTTTGCTTTGGTGCTTGCTTTGATGGCTAGTGCGGGGGCCTGCTTTGGGGTTCAAAAAACGTTGAAGATAGGCGTTTTGGGTGTTATGAGTGGTCCTGCGGCGTCGTGGGGATTGGTGAATCGTTATTGTGCTGAAGCAAGGGCTAATATCATCAACAAAAGTGGCGGTTTTGAAATAGGAGGAGACAAATACCTTATTAAAATCGTTGCCATTGATGATCGCAACGACCCCAAGGTCGCTGTGGCAGGAGCAGAACGTCTTATCTATGAAGAAAAAATACATTACATCATAGGTCCTAATATTGACCCAACCTCCATGGCGGTTCAGCCTATCCTTGAAAAGGGTAAGGCCATGAATATACCATATTCTTTTTCGAAGAGTTTATACAGCCCTCCTGCAAGTAACTCGATCCTTGGAATGATCGCCTCCTATCAGGGTGGACCGGTTATATACAAATATCTCCAGGAAAAAGCGGGTATTAAGAGTATTGCCTTTGTTGCTCGAAATGACGCCGAGTCTCTTAACCAAAGAGATGAGGGAATTGCTGCAGCTGAAAAATTAGGTCTCACGGTACTGTCTGGAAGAGATACGTATGAGACTGGTACGACGGATTTCTTCCCTGTAATGTCCAGTGTCGTTGCCAAGAATCCAGATCTACTCGTCTTGTCGGGGGCCGCTCCTTCTGATACTCCGTTGCTGATCAAGGCTGCTCGAGAGCTTGGATTTAAGGGCAAAATGAGCACGGAAACGGCTCAGGACGCAAAAGTTATCTCTGAACTTGCAGGCGATGCTGCAAACGGATTTATCTGCGTTGGCGGGGCAAGTACGCCAGAAATCAGAAGTAAGGAAATGGAAGATTTCGCAAAGGAATACGAGAAAATTGCCGGAGAATGGAACGATGAGGCGGGCACCAAGGTCTATGCTCTCGATATGTTCCTGTATACCCTGAGGGCGGCTGGGCCGGAGGCCATCAATGATATTGAGCTTTTTAAGAAGCAGATTAATAAGTTTTCTATGCCCAATCCCTACCTCAAGGATCATCGTCCCCTTCACTATGTCGGAGCTGGATATTTTAATCAGAAACGCCAGATTTCTGTTCCTATCGTCGTGAACGTGTATGAAAATGGTGACTTTAAAACTCTGTTTGTTGGGGACATTGATCGGTAGTAGCTCAGTCTTGTAATCTCAAAAAAGGGGAGGCTTCGATTTGTGAAGGCCTCCCCTTGTTTCGAGAGAAGAAGGGGGATGACAAGTATATGGAGCAGGTTATTTTTAATGGTTTATATGCTGGAGCTCAATATGCGCTTATAGCGTTAGGATTGACGTTGATTTTTGGTCTTATGAACGTCATGAATTTCGCTCACGGTCAGCTTTATGTCCTCGGTGGTTTTATAACGTATTACGTATATGGAGAATTGCATCTTCCCTACGGAGTTGCCCTATTGGCAACTGCTCTAGCCCTTGCTGCGGTCGGATACGGATTTCAGGCGCTTCTTTTCAAACCTGTTCTGAGCCGCAGCGACAGAGAAGAGAGCAGTATGCTTCTCTCTGCAGGGACGGCAATAATGCTTGAGAGCTCTATTCTGATTTTTTTTGGAGAAAAACACAGGGGAGTTCCTGCGGTTGTCGAGGGCGTTCTGCGTGCGGGCTCCGTTTTTATGCCTAAGGGGCGTCTGTTAGTGATTGGACTTTCCTTTTTGTTTATCCTGTTGTTCATATTATTTATGAAATATACGAGGCCTGGCCGAGCCTTGCGGTCTATGGCCCAGGATAGGGAAACGGCAGAGCTCATGGGCATCAACGTGGAAAAGTACGCTCTTTTAGGCTGGATGATGGCTGCTGCTTTGGCAGGAATTGCGGGAGCTATGCTTGTGCCTATCTCAGGTGTGAATTCAGGGATAGGGCAGTGGATATCAATTAAGGCATTTATCATGATAATGATCGGGGGAGCAGGTGTCATCTCGGGAGCTATTCTCGGTGGGCTTGCTTTAGGTATATGTGAATCGTTAGGTTCCCATTTTTTCCCTGGTGGTGCCACGTACTTGATCATTTTTGTTTTTTTGATGGTTTTCATCTCAGTGCGTCCCAATGGAATTATGGGGAAGGCATAAGGAGGGAGAGAAGATGAGCGTGCTCCGTAAGAAAAGTACGATACTGCTGGTCTCCCTGCTTGTGCTGTACTTAGTGGGATTTCCGATGGTGTTCTCTCACGCGCCTTATTTTTTAGGTGTTTTGACAACAGCATCAGTTTTAAGCCTCATTAGCGGCGGTGTTTGGCTGATATTTTACATCGGACGTATAAACATAGGGCAGGGAGCTTTTGCTCTGGTCGGTGGATATACCGCTGCGGTTCTCATTACAAAGATGCAAATTCCCTTCTGGTTTGCTTTGCTGGGCGCTGGTTTGAGCTCGGTTATCCTGAGCGTTGTTATTGGGTGGCCGCTGTTGCGCTTGAAAGGCGTCTATTTCTCCATGATAACGTTAAGTTTGACCGAAGTTGCCAGACTTGCGGCTCAGACTTTAACCCCGATCACTAACGGATCTAAGGGAATACTGAATATACCTTTGCCAGGGGCTTTGAAGGTAGGGGGTGTGACTCTCATCCCTGACTTTTCTACGGTAGATAAACATTTTGCTTTTTATTATTTAGGGGCGTTCTTGCTTATAGTTGGTTTTGCTGTTTTGTATAGAGTTGTTCACAGCAGATTGGGTTGGCTTCTCCGCTCTCTGTTGCAAAATGAGGATCTTGCCTCTTCTTTTGGTGTGAATGTTCCTAAACTCAGGGTCATAACCTTTGCGATTTGTGCTGCTATGGGTGGCGTAGGCGGTGCTTTTTTTGTCGTCATGCAGCAGTGTGTCTATCCGGCCACTTTTTCAGTGCAGGATTCCACATATTTCCTGCTGTATTGCTTTTTAGGTGGGCTTGGAAGCGTTTGGGGAGCTATAGCAGGAACCTTTGTGTTGTTCATCAGTTTTGAATTCCTGCATGGTCTTAACGAATATCAGCCCCTGATTTATTCCTTAATCATGATAGGGATGATGCTTTGGCTGCCTAATGGCATTATGAGTATACGAAGAGCTTTTTATGGTCGATTTTTGTCAAAAGACAGTTCGACGAATCTGAGTTAGGGAGTGCCGTCTATGTCCTTGATGCGAGTTTCCAATGTCACGAAAAAATTTGGTGGGCTTGTCGCTGTGAATAACGTGTCTTTTTCCGTGAACGAAGGAGAGATCCTCAGCATTATAGGTCCTAACGGTGCAGGAAAGAGCACGCTTTTTAAGTTGTGTTCCTCTTTTTTGCCGGTCTCGTCTGGTGATATTTTTTTCAGGGAAAAAAATATCACCTCTTTGTCGCCTCATATCGTTGCTCGAATGGGGATTATCAGAACCTTCCAGGAAACTACGATATTTAAAGATATGACTGCTCTGGAAAATGTTATCGTTGCCCATCACCTCCAGAGTAAGGCTTCTTTAATGGGCTTCTTTTTCAATACGTCCACCGCGAGAAAAGACGAGGAGCGTTTTCGTCAGAGTGCGGCTGAAATTCTTGATTATCTGGGGTTGGGAGGTATCAAGGAGACCAAGGCTTCTAATTTGCCTCATGGTTCTCTTCGTTCGCTGGGTATAGCTATCGGGATGGCTGCCTCTCCTAAAGTCCTCCTTTTGGATGAACCTTTTGCTGGTATGAATTCCGATGAGACAGCTCAAGCTATGACGATGGTGAAGAGTATCAGAGAAAAAGGAGTGACGATCCTTTTGGTCGAGCATGACGTATCTGCTGTAATGAAGATTAGCGATCGGATAGTCGTGCTTAATTTTGGCACCAAGATTGCCGAAGGATTGCCTGAAGAAATTCAAAAAAATGAGGCAGTCATTGAGGCATATCTTGGCAGGGAAGACGACGAAGAGGAGGTGCAGGAATAACCATGTATTTTGAGGCTAAAAACCTGGTTCTGTCATATGGTCATGTTCAGGCGCTTAAAGATGTCTCTTTGTCCGTTGAAAAAGGGGAAATTGTGACCCTTATAGGAGCTAACGGTGCTGGTAAAACCTCTGTCTTGAGGGCAATAACGGGGCTGAAAAAAATAAAAAACGGGTCAATTTCTTTTGATGGGAATAAATTAGACAATTTGTCAACGGAGCAAGTGGTGTCAAAGGGCATCGCTATGGTTCCAGAAGGACGGCATGTCTTCCCCATCATGAGTGTCAAAGATAATTTGTTGATGGGGGCATTTTGTCTGAAAAAAGACAAGGTTACCATAAAAAACAGACTTGAAATGGTTTTTAATCGTTTCCCCCAGCTTAAGGACCGGTCAAAGCAGTTGGCTGGGACTATGAGCGGTGGGGAGCAGCAGATGCTCGTAATTGGTCGAGCTCTTATGGCGGATCCGAAGCTTTTGCTTTTAGACGAGCCTTCTTTAGGTGTGGCACCTATTGTTGTGGGTGAGATTGTCGACGTTGTTAAAAAAATAAATAAAGAGGAGGGTGTCAGTGTTATTCTCGTGGAGCAGAATTCTCGAATGGCTTTAAAAATATCGCATCGTGCCTATGTGATGATGAATGGTGAAGTCGTTTTCCAGGGTAATTCTGATGAGTTGTACAACGATGAGCGGATTCAAAAGGCGTATTTAGGTGGAGATTTGAAATCTGCGTCAAATTGAGGACTGAAGGGAGGAGCTTGCATGATTGATAATAAGGTAATCGAAACGATTTTAGGTCGTCGCAGTCATAGGACATTTGAAGATCGACCTGTAGATACGAGTGTTGTCGATGTTCTCTTGGAGTGTGCTTTTGCTGCGCCCAGTGCTTTGAACCTTCAGCCCTGCCATTTTATGGTTATAGATGACAGGGCTCTTTTGAACGCTATTGGAGACGGATATGGTAAGACTCGAATGGTGCACGAAGCTTCTCTCGCTATCGCTGTGTGTGTAGACGTGCCAAACTATGAAGAGAGATCAGGTCTCTTCGATGGAACCTGGATGGAAGATGGGGCTACTGCCATGGAGAATATGCTCTTGGCTGCAAGGGCTCTGGGGCTGGAGGGAGTATGGCTTCAGGTAGCGAACCGTTCTCCAAGAGAAGAAAATATCACCGCTGTGTTAGATATGGATCCAGGTTTCAGGGTTTTTGCTATGGCGGTACTCGGTTATCCTAAAGAGAAGCTGGCGCCTCATAAGGGAATTGATGAGAGCAGAGTTCATAGAAATGGAGTCCTCAGGGTAGAAAAAAGGTCATGATGAGTCAGAGAGAGACTGTTAGGAAGCCAGGGAAGCAAATCATCAGAATGATTGAGGCTGCGGATGTGGAGGTGTGAGCGATGAAATACGATCTAATCGTGCAGGGAGGGAGGCTTGCCCTTGACGGTGGTGGCGTTATTGCTGATGTGGGGGTCATCGACGGCACTATCGTCTCCATAGGTTCGAATCTCGGTGATGCTGACGAAGTGATTGATGCATCTGGGTGTGTTGTTACCCCTGGAATGATCGATTCTCATACTCATATATCAGAGCCCGGGCGGACGGAATGGGAAGGATACCTCACTGGCACGTCCGCTGCTGCAAAGGGCGGCGTTACTTCGTGCATTATGATGCCTTTGAATCAGATTCCATGTATTGAGGATAGTAACGCGTTAAATATTCAGTTCAATGTCGCTCAGGACAAGATGAAGATCGATATAGCTCTCTATGGAGCCCTGACACCAAGAAATCTGGGGATGCTAGAGGAGCTTGCTCAGGGGGGAGTAGTCGGATACAAGGCTTTCATGGCAACCTGTGGAGATCGTTCTATAAAGGGTGATATGATGAACGTTGACGATTACTCCTTGTATGCTGGGATGAAGACCATTTCCGAGACGGACAGAGTTTTGGCCCTCCACTGTGAAAATGCCGCCATAACGGATATGTTAGGGCGTTTGGCTGCGGAAAAAGGTCCTGATTCCTTGAAGGCCTATGTGATGTCTCGCCCTGTTTTTACAGAGGTTGAGGCAGTGCGAAGGGCTATCTATTTGGCTGAGCAGGCGGGCGTTAAGCTCCATATATGCCACTGTAGTTGTCCCGAGGCGGTTTCGGAGGTCACCGCAGCCAGATTCAGGGGGGTACCTGTTTCGGCCGAAACCTGTACCCACTATCTTTATTTTTCAACCGAGGAGCTGGATGAGATTGGTACATCCGCTAAGTGTTCCCCTCCGATAAGAGAGGAGACGAATCGGGAAAGAATGTGGCAAAAGCTTTTTGCCGGTGAGATCGCCTGCGTTGGATCGGATCATTCCCCCTGTACGCCTGACTTGAAAGAAGGGACGGCCTTTTCTGCATGGGGTGGAATTGCCGGAATTCAGAACAGCTACGATGTCCTTTTCGATGAGGCTGTTCAAAAAAGGAGAATGCCCCTTAACCAATTTGTCGCTGTGACTGCGACCAATGCAGCGGAAATCTTTCATCTGAAGGGGAAGGGGCGTACGAGCATAGGGTACGATGGGGATTTTGTTCTCATAAGACCCAATACGTACTACATTATTGAGGCGGATGGCCTGGAATATAAGCATAAGATAAGCCCATACGTGGGGCGATCCGTAGGATGTCAAATAGAGAGAACTGTCGTAAGAGGAAGAACTGTTTACTCTCGGAGTGGAGGCGTAAGTTCAACCTCATGTGGTCGTTTTATCTTGAGATGCTGAGGCGTATGTAATAGACAATTGGTATCTGAGTTGCTCTATTTGTTGAAGGGGTTCAGTGGAGAAAGCAATTTAATGAAATGCATGGCAATGGCTATAGATAGCAAGGAAACTGATATGTAAACGACAATTAAGCTCTAGTGGTATTTTCATCTGCTCAAAATCAGTATCGTTCCCGCTACCCTGTAAGGCAAAACAGCTGATAGGGGCGATATATTCCCTTCTAGGAGCTGGTCAACACCTTTTGGGGAACTATGTCGTCTATTCTGTTTTTTGTAGGTAACGAAGATCTTGCGTGGGCTTATTGTACGTTTTAAATCCTTGGGTGAGTAGGCCGCTCCAATTGAGGCGGCCTACTCTTTTTTGTGTCAGTTATCGGCAGAGTTTCAGGATCTCCAGTGCTTTCTTTGCATCGATGGGAACGAACTGGCCGACCGGGCCGTTCCAGTTGGTTTTGGTGGCCATCTCCTCCAGGCGGTCATCTGGAACCTCCAGCTCCTTCAGGGTTACTGGCATACCCAAGTTTCTGAAATAGTCCTCCATCACGGCGATCCCCCTGAGAACCATGTCCTCCGGGTTCCAGAAATCGGGCTCCAGGCCCCACACTCGGTGGAAAAATCGAACGAATCTGGGAATATCGTGGTAGTATACGGCCTTCATCCAGGCTGGGAAGACCACGGCTAATCCCGCTCCATGGGCCACGTCGTACAGGGCACCGATCTCGTGTTCGATGCGGTGAGAGGCCCAGTCGCCCAGACGGCCGGTGTCTAAAATTCCGTTATGGGCGATGGTGGAAGACCACATGATCTCGGCTCGGGCGTCGTAGTTTTCGGGATCTTTGAGGGCTACTGGCAGGTATTTGATCACAGTCTGAAGGGTCCCCTCAATGAGTCGGTCCGTCAGGTCAACGTTGGGGACGTTGGTGAAGTAGCGTTCCATAAGGTGGGCCATGATGTCCACCCCGCCAGCCGCGGTCTGATAGGCCGGAAGAGTCGTGGTCAGCTGGGGGTTGAGCACGGCGAATACCGGTCGGCTCAGGGGGGAGTAGAACGCATGCTTCAGCCATCCGTCCTCGTTCGTGATGACCGAGGCCTTGCTGGTCTCACTTCCCGTGGCCGACAGGGTAAGGACGCACCCCACGGGCAAGGCTGCCTTGGGCTCTACTCCTTGATCGAAAAAGTCCCACACGTTACCGTCGTAGGGGACACCTGCGGCTATTGCCTTGGCGGAGTCGATAACGCTACCACCTCCCACGGCTAAGATCAGGTCTACGCCCTGTATCCGGCAGAGGTCGATAGCTTCCCGAACCAGGGAAAGCCGTGGGTTGGGTACCACCCCTCCCAGCTCGATGAAAGCGATACCCGCCTCGTTCAGAGAGCGAACGATCCGATCATACAGGCCGGTTTTTTTGATGCTGCCGCCTCCGTAATGGAGCAGGACTTTCTTTGCTCCCCGTTCGGCAATCTCCGCCCCGACCTGCTTCTCAGTCTCCCGACCGAAGATAATCCGGGTCGGGCTCTCGTAGACGAAATCTCTCATACAGCATAAACCCCCTTTATAATGCGTATTTTTGATGGTGGTACATTAGTATAGCATGGGCGAACGTTTTTTTTGGTAGCGTATGTCGTGGAAGATTGTCCATACGTGTCGAGGAGGTCTGCCGTTCGTGTATGTCCTGTGTGTATATGTGCCTGAAGGGTACGAAGAAAGGGTAAAAAATGCCTGCTTTGACGCAGGAGGAGGCTCAATCGGTCGCTATGATCGGTGTTGCTGGCAGTCCCTTGGCAGAGGACAGTTCCGCCCTCTTCAGGGTAGTTGTCCTTTTTTAGGAGATGAGGGAGAGGTGGAGTTTGTTCGGGAGTGGCGGATTGAGATGGTCTGCGACGACGATGTTATAGCGGACGTGGTGACGGCGTTGCGGGATAGCCATCCGTATGAGACTCCTGCTTTTCATCTGATTCCAGCGCTTGGCGATGTGCTCTCTGAAAAACATCAATAGGTCTTTATAAAAACGAGACGCCGGACCATTCGTTATTCGAAAGCCCGGCGTCTCGTTTTTTATGGTGCTTGGTGTTTAGGTCTGTCGTTGGAGGGGTAGAGGGCAAGCGTTGCTGCCAGGATTACGACGAAGACGCTCCCCACGTTGTGGACAAGCGCTGCCCCGATAGGGCTCAACCATCCTCCGGCGCTCGCAGTCACTGACAGTCCGTTGAAGGCCAGACCGAAGGCCACGTTGAAGCGGATGATCCACAGCATCCGTCGGGAGAGCCTCATCAGCCAGGGAATGCGGGAGAGGTCGTCCTGAGTGAGGGCTACGTCCGCAGCTTCCAGTGCTACATCAGTCCCCAGTTCGCCCATGACGATCCCGGTGTCGGCGGTTGCCAGAGCCGGTCCGTCGTTGACTCCGTCTCCCACGAAGATCGTTGGGCCGTACGATCTCTTAGTTCGTCGAATGATTCTGGCTTTGTCGTCCGGTTTGAGCTCTCCGTAGCCCTTCACTCCCGGCAGAGCGGTGGCGACGGCCCGTACTCCAAGCGTGTGATCGCCCGAGAGTAGAGCCAGTTTTAGAACCCCCAGATCTTTCAGGGCGATCAATACATTGCTTGCCGCTGGACGAACCTGATCGGAGACGATGATGAGTCCCATAAGGAGACCATCCCGTTGAACGATAAGTGGCGTCTGCCCCTGCCTGAGGGCTTTTTTCAGGGAGGACGTCAGTTTGGAGGGAAGGGGGCGCTCTCCCCAGGAGGCCAGGCTTCCCACCGAGATAGAGTGGCCGTTCACCGTGGTGGTGATCCCCAGGCCGAGCTCTTGAACTCCGCCGTCAGAGGAGAGTTCAGGCAAGGCTTGATCGGCTGCTGCCTGGATGATCGCCCGTCCCAACGGGTGGGTGCAATCTCGTTCGGCTCCGGCCGCATATGCCAGAATCGTTGCCTCGTCAAAGCCAGAGCAGGGGATGACGGATGTCACCGTGGGGGAGCCTGTGGAGATCGTGCCTGTTTTGTCAAACAAAACTGCTTTTGCCGATGCTATGATCTCCAGGTAATGACCGCCCTTTACGAGAACTCCCTCTCGGGCAGCTCGTCCCAAGGCTGCTACGGCAGCCGTCGGAGCTGCCAGGATCAGGGCACAGGGACAGCCCACGATGAGTACGTTCACCGCCCGGTTAAACTGGCCGGTGGCGACCCAGGCTGTTGCGGCGCATATCAGGATAGCAGGTGTGAACCATGCGGCATATCGATCGATGAGGCGAACCGTTTCGGGCCGATCGGCCTCAGCCTGTCGGACCATGGCCACCACAGTACCCAGGGATGTTTCGGAGCCTACCTTGACGGTTCTTGCGGTGAGGACGCCATTGTAATTCAGGGTTCCGGCCAGAAGGCGATCACCAGGAGCTCTCTCCGCTGGAATGGGCTCCCCGGTCATGGTGGATTCGTCTACGGCCGATGTCCCCGTGAGCACGACGCCGTCGATAGGAATTCGTTCACCTGGTCTGATGAGCACCACGTCCCCTGGCGTGACCTGGTCGATGGGGATAGATCGGGGATCACCGTCCACGAGGACGGTCGCTTTTTGAGGTGCCAAACAGGCCAGGGCCTGTATAGCTCTTCTGGCAGAGTCGCTGGTTGCCTGCTCTATGCGACCGCCCAGCGTCATGACGAAGCTGACCACGGCGGCTGCCAGAAACTCACCCTGGAGGAGACTGGCCACAATCGCGATGCTCACCAGCTCGTCCACGTTTGCCTGCCGTTTCCGAAGACCTTGAAACGCTCCCACGACGATAGGCAACCCGTTGATGCCCACCGACACCAGGGCCAGAAGGCTTCCGAGGATAGAAGGCGGATTCCCGTGGTCTAACAAGAAACTCCCCAAGGCCAACAGAGCTGCGAAAAGAGCTCTCCCCAGTTCAGGGGAGTACAGGTTTTTGTATATACTCATCGGGGCCTACTTTCCGAACTTTTTGAAAATGTCCACCACGTCGTCGATGAGGGCGTCATGCCCCTGATGATCTGCCATAGCCTGAGTGACGCAGCCCTTCAGATGGTTTTCCAGCAGGACAGCTCCCAAAGATCGTAAAGCGCCTTGAGCCGCAGCTACCTGCTTGATCACCTGCATACAATCCCTGTCGTCCTCCACCAGTTTTTTGATCGCCCGAATCTGTCCTTCGATTCGGCTGATACGATCGATGATTTTCTTGTGGTCCTCTCCACAAAGGGACATACAGCACCACTCCTTTTTTAGATACTTATACATACCATATGTATATTTTAGGCTCGATGTAATTTTCGTCAAGTATGCAGGAGAAGGTCTATAAAAACACCCGTTCTTTCGTTGCCTTTCTCGCTGCTCTGTGGTAAGTCATACACATGGAGGTGATGGTCTATGAGATACTTGTTGGGCGTTATGATGGCTGTCGTCGTTTTAACGACGGGATGTGGCTGGGCTCAGGAGCCTGCCATGAGATGGGGAAATTGGGTGTTCGTGGAGGACAGGAATTACCGGGAGTTTTTCCCCCTTGTTCCTGTCAAGGGTGTTCGGTGGTTTGCCGACAGCCAGGGGGCGTGTTTCCTCCAGGCTGTGCTGCCCTACGCATCGGTTGAGTCGGTATCGGTGCCTGAGTGGTTTACGAAGGACGGAATGGGAACGCCGCCCTCTCGTCCCGACGATGATCGGATGGGTTGGGGCCGCTGGGTGTTCATGGAAGGTAAACTTCTTCGGGAGTGTGTACCGCCGGGGCCTCAGAGTAAGGACGTTCGATGGTTTATCGAGGCGTCGGGTCGTTGTTTTCGGGTGCCGGTGGTGGATTTCCCCAAGCTCTATCCCGTCGATCGCCCTGCGTGGCTCAATACCGACGGTATGGGGCTCCCACCAGGAGCGTCCCCAAGCCCGGTCGATTAATGCGTGTCATGTTGACGTTTATCTAAAGGGGGTAATGCCCGGTGATGGGGCAGAACCATGCGACATTGTCCTTTGCATTGATCTATGGGGCCACCGGGCGATTCCTCCCGGCCTCTCTGGCCTCCGTCGGGGCGGTCTTTCCTGATGCTATCGAGCGGCTTCTCTTCGGTCAAAAGTGGCAGAAGCACCACCGCAAGGGAAGCCACTGGTTCCCTCCGTATTTGCTAGGAGCCTGGGTGGCCTCTGTCTATCTCAGAGGACATCCCTTTGGTGGTATCGTGGAGGTCGTTGATGCGAAACTCTACGTTCCCATTGGGACCCAAACGGTTGCGGCTGCCGTGGCCTTTGGGCTTTTTTGGTTTATGGCGGGGTGTTTGCTTCACATAGTGGAAGACTGTTTTTTCGGTCCTATGCCTTTAGTGTTTCCGTGGAAGCGGCAGCGCCTGATCATCCAGATTTTCAAGACTGGCGGCCCAGCGGAGCGGATCATCGCTCGCTGTGCCCTGATCTTGGCGGTGGTGGGACGCTTTGTGGATGTTTCTCGAGGCTAAAGGTAGGCTGCTGAGTCCTAATGTTAAGTATAATTGGGTCATATATAGTGATCCATGATGCTTCTGCAACAAGCGAGAGGCGGCCGTATAAGCCGCCTCTCGCTTGTTGCAGTTGTGTCTATTTTTCGTTGAGATATGCCCAAGCCACCGAGGCGGCTACGGCCGCTCCCAGGGGTAAAACGTCGTCGTCGACACAGTACTTGGGGTGATGCTGGGGGTACGTCATGTCCTTGTCGGGATTGCCCGTTCCCAGGAACATGAAGGTCCCGGGACGCTCTTGAAGGTAGTAACTGAAATCCTCGGCACCCATGGTAGGCTTGGCTTCAAGAACCTTATCCTCTCCAAGGACTGAGCGGGCTACCTTAACGGCAAAGCGGGTGAAATCCCGGTCGTTCACCGTGGGAGGCAACATGAATGTGTAGGTAAAATCAGCTTGGCATCGCAGACCGGAACAGACGGCCACGGCGATCTCCTCCATGCGCTTTGCTATTGTTTCACGAACAGAGGTGTCGAAAGTCCTGGTGGTTCCTGAAACGGTCGCTGAGTCTGGAATGGCGTTGAAGACGCTGCCGCTTTTGATCTCCCCTACGGAGATGACAGCAGCCTGAAGGGGATCCACTTCCCGACTGACGATGGTTTGCCAGGCCGATACGACTGAACAGGCGGCGATCACCGGGTCCATCGACAGGTGAGGCATGGATCCATGACCTCCCTTGCCCTGAATCTTGAGCTCGAACTTGTCCGCCGAAGCCATGGTGGGCCCCTCGCAGTAGGTCATGTATCCGCTGGAGACAGGGGACCAGATATGTTGCCCAAAGACGACGTCAACGCCCTCCAAAACACCGTTCTCTACCAGCTCCTTGGCCCCGGCTCCCACCTCTTCAGCATGTTGGAATAAGAGGCGCACACGTCCCGGAAGCTCGTTCTCCATCTCCTTAAGGATGGAAGCCGCCCCCAGGAGCATGGCGATGTGAGCATCGTGGCCGCAGGCGTGCATCGCTCCGTCGTTGACCGATCGATAAGGTACGTCCCGTTCCTCCTGAACGGCCAGAGCGTCGATATCGGCTCGCAAGGCGATGCATCGTCCTTCTTTGTTCGGGTTGAGATCAGTGACGACCCAGTTGTCTTTGTGACCACAGCCGATTTGGGTGTCGTAGCCCATATCTTCCAGGATAGACGCTATTTGAGCTGCTGTCTTGACCTCGTGAAGGGACAGCTCAGGGTGTTTGTGAAAATGATGTCTCCAGGAAGCAATGGATTCCAGGCGCTCCTGAGCTTTTTCTCGGATTGTTTGATACATGCAAAGCCCTCCTCGGTTATGATTATGAGACGACGGACCGGAGAGTCTCCCCCGGCCCGTCCACTATTGATGTCGAATCAGCTCAGAGTTTGCTCGAACCGGTCCAGGGTCTTGCCGGAAATCTTAGAGGTGCCCAGACTGACGATCAATACGACAGCAAAATTGACCACCAGTCCAACAAAGCCCTCGTGAAGGTTCATGGGCGCTGGAACCCCCATGAATTTGATGGCGACGACCGTGCCTAAGCCTGCCAGAAGGCCGGCGATAATCCCCAGCTTGGTCTGCCACCGGGCAAAGAGTCCCAGGACGACCGCCGGGAAGAACTGGGTGACTCCCGAATAGCCCACGAGCAGCAGGGAGACCAGCATGGACGGTGCGAAGATAGCCAAGAGGACTGCCAAGATGGTCAGAAGGGGGACAAAAGCCCGTCCCAGCTTGGCAACGGCCATGTCGTCCATCTGAGGGGCAAAGCCACGCTGGATCACGTTTCTGGCGAGCAGGTTCGACGCAGTAAGGATGAGTCCTGACGATGTGGAGATCGATGCGGCCAGCCCCCCAGCTCCGATGAAGCCGGCTAGTACCGGCGGGAAGTTTTTCACCAGAGCGATGAGCATGGCATGATCCGGCTTGGTAATAGTATCGGCGAAGGCCGGGTCTATCCCCGTCTTAGCAGCACAGGTGAAACCCACCACGATGATAGGGATCAAGGTCAGGGAGTATAGAGGCAGAATGACGGCGTTCTTGCGGACGACCTTTTCACTTTTTGCCGCATAGGTAGCGGTGAAGATGTGGGGCCACATCCAAAAGCCCAGGCCGCAGATCAACGCCACCGAGCTCACCCAGAAGATACCGAGCCCGGCGCTATCAGGCAAGAGGAGGTGACTGGGCTTTATTTCCTGGAGGATCTCCCATACCTTGGCTGTACCGCCGAAGAACTTGTGGGGGAAGATAAAACCGACGGAGATCATACCAACCAACATGATAATGGCCTGAAGGAAGTTGGTCCACCCAATACCCCGGAGTCCCGAAACGTAAACAAAAATCACCGCAGCGATGAAACTGATGACCACGGCCAGCTTCCAGGATATCGCGCCACCGGAGGCCAGCTGGACGATCATGCCAGCCCCCATGATCTGGAGCTGAAGATAGGGAATTGTGAAAATTACTCCGATAAAGGCCACGAATACCCCAAGCCACCGGCTCTCGTATCGGTCCTCGATGAAGTCGGGTTGGCTGACGTAGTTAAGCCGGGCCCCCAAGCGGTTGATTCGGGGACCAATGAAGAAATACAGACCGTAGGCGATAGAGCTGTAGATCAGGGCATAGACGATGCTCATCCCCCTTGAATAGGCCCAGCCCGCCAATCCCAAAAAGGCAAAAGCGCTATAAATCTCGGCTGCTGCTGTGGTGTAAAAAAGAAACGTTCCAAAAGATCGTCCACCGACGAAATAGTTTTCCATACTGAACGCCTGGTTTCGGCCCGCCATCACGCCGACGACGGTGGTGATAATGAGCCAGCCAAAGATGATGTATACAGCGATGGTCATACCTCGTCACCGTCCTCTCGAGCTCGAAGCTTGTAGGCCAAGGCCATAATCCCCGAGGTGAAAAGAATCATCACCAAGGCATACATCAACAAGAACGGGATCCCAAATATCACGGGTTCAACCCGATTTACCATGTTGAGAACCGGCGGCGAATAGCCTAGAAGGATCAGAATAAAACACCACAAAACCGTTCTTTCTCCCTTCGACAAGTGCATAATTCCACCTCCTGAAAATATTGTGTAGCACTTCCTCTTTGCAAGAGTATAGCACTGAAGTCGCTGGCGAAAAAGCCTCTCTGGCAATCCCTTTGGTCTCTTTATGGCTGCTTTGATTGTCATCGGTGTTTATAATATAGGCTTTTATGTATATGTTTTATGCGATACATGCCGTTCTGTCCTTTTATGACTCGTCGTTGACAGTCTGTGGTCTCGTTTCTATACTCGAGTTCATAACGAGCGAGGAGATGGTTCTGTGACGATGGATAAATCGAAAATTCGATGGCTTCTTCCGGCAGTGTTGGCTGTTGTGATCCTGGTGGTATTGATCACTCCTCGGTTCATGCGGCCTGATGATTTTCTTCGGGAGGTCCCTTCTATTCGGCCGGTCCTGACCACGGTCTTGATGCCCTCTGGTGCTGGAGGACGGCGTACATTTCCCGGTCGGGTCCAGGCGTCTCAAAAGGTTGATCTGTCATTTCGTGTCTCCGGTCCTCTGGTGGAGCTTCCTGCTTTAGAGGGAGAGCACGTTCGGGAGGGAGACCTTCTGGCCCGGATCGATTCCCGGGATTTTCAGCTGGCCCTTGATGGTGTGCGAGGAGCCCTCTCGGAGGCTCGGGCGACTCTGGATGCCATGCGAAAAGGAGCGAGGAGAGAGGATCTTCGAGCCCTCCAGGCAAAGGTTGAAGCCGCCAGTTCTCAGGCCAAGGAGGCCCGTTCTCAATTTCAGCGTTTCAAGCGGCTCTATGAGGCGCAGGCCATTTCTCAGGCCGAGTTTGATCGGTACCGTACAGCTCGGGACGTGGCCTCCTCAGCTTTGCTCGCTGTGCAGGAAGAGTTGAAAAAAGCTCGACGAGGAGCTCGTCCTGAGGAAATTCGAGCCATGGAAGCCAAGATCAGCTCCTTGGAGGCTAAGGAGGATGCTGCGGTCTCGGCTCTTGAGGACACCGACCTTCTGGCTCCCTTCGACGGCATAGTGGCCAGGCGAATGGTGGACAAGTACCAATTTGTCATGGCCCGTCAGCCTGTGGTGAGCCTTCAGGATGCATCGTTGGCCCAGATCGTAGTGGACGTACCTGAGTCGGTGATTCGTTATCGTTCCCACCAGCTCAGGATATGGGCCACCTTTGACAGTGCTCCGGGACGGTCGTATCCTCTCCGTTTAGTCGAGTTCGCCTCCGAGCCCGATCCTGAGACCCAGACATACCGAGTAACATTGGCCATGACCTCTGATCCTGATTTCGAACTCCTCCCGGGAATGACCGTCCAGGTTGTCGGTGAGGTGCAAGAGCTGTCCGATGATGCGTCGGTCTATACCATCCCAGTAGAAGCTTTGCTCTCAGGCGACGGATCTCCCTCGGTATGGCTCGTTGTGGATGGCCGTGCGGATTCCCGATCAGTTACGGTGGAAGCTTTGGGTGATGGATTCGTCCAGGTACGGGGGGATTTGAAATCGGGTGATCGCTTGATCACGGCTGGGATTCACGTTCTTTCTCAGGATCAGGAAGTTCGTCTTCTGGAGGATCAGCGGTGAACGTGGCCGAATGGTCTTTGAAACGGCGCTCCTTCGTCCTTTTCGTGGCGGTCCTCTTATTGATAGGTGGCGTGTGGTCCTATGTGGGGCTTGGGCGCTTAGAGGATCCCGACTTCACCGTCAAGACCGCCTTGGTTGTCACCCCCTATCCAGGGGCGTCGCCTACCGAGGTTGAGGAGGAGGTCACCGATGAGATCGAAGAGGCCGTGCAACGCTTGCCCCAGCTGAAGCGGGTCCGGTCTCAATCTCGCCGGGGATTGTCGGTTGTGTACGTGGATATCAAGGACGAGTACACCAACGGCAAGCTCCCTCAGGTTTGGGATGAACTCCGACGCAAGGTCAGGGAGGCTCAGCGATACTTGCCTCCGGGAGCGGGTCCTTCTATGGTGAATGACGATTTCGGCGACGTTTTTGGTGTGCTTTTTGCCCTGACGGGTGATGGGTTTTCCATGGCCGACCTCAAGCGATACGCCGATATCGTTAAAAAACGAGTGCTCCTCGTGCCTGATGTGGCTCAGGTCTCTATCTGGGGCGATCGGACCGAGGCGGTCTTTGTTCAGTTCTCCCGGTCCAAGGTGACCGAGCTGGGTCTCTCCCCCGAACAGATCGTCGCGGCTCTTCAGGGGCAAAATCTGGTGGTCGACTCCGGCTCGGTCTTGGCTGGGTCTCTTCGGATTCCCCTGGATCCCAGCGGGAAGTTTCAATCGGTGGACGAGATCGGTGACATTCTCATTCGGGGTGGCCGCTCCGGTCGTCTCGTGGTCCTTCGGGATATCGCCACGGTGAGCCGGGGGTATCTGGAACCTCCGAGGCGGATCATGTGCTTCGACGGTAAGCAGGCTTTGGCCCTGGGAGTTTCCACGGTTCCTGGCGGCAACGTCGTTCGAATGGGAGAGAATGTCCAGGCCGAGTTGAGGCTGATTGAGGCGGACCTTCCTCTGGGGCTTTCCATTGAAACGGTGACCTTCCAAAGTGATCTGGTTCGTGAGGCCGTGGATGGTTTTCTCATGAACCTTGCGGAGGCCGTCTTCATCGTCATCGCCCTTCTCGTTGTTTTTATGGGTATGATCAGCGGTCTCCTCATGGGGGGAATCCTGCTTCTGACCATTGCCGGTACCTTTGTTGCCATGAAAATCATGGGTATTGAGCTCCACAGCGTTTCGCTGGGTACTCTGATCATTGCCCTGGGGATGTTGGTCGATAATGCCATCGTGGTTACCGAGGGCATTTTGGTGGGGATCACCATGAAACGCTCTCGGGAGGAATCTGCGATCCGCATCGTCCAGGAGACCAAGTGGCCGCTCTTAGGCGCGACTTTGGTGGCCATCCTGGCCTTTGCAGCCATCGGACTCTCCAGAGACGTGACCGGCGAATTCTGTCGTAGCCTCTTTCAGGTCATCGCCGCGTCCCTCCTCATCTCCTGGGTTCTGGCTGTCACCGTGACGCCTGTCCTGGGGGTCATGTTCCTTCGGCCCGAGCCAGGAGACGATCCCTACAACAGTCGGGGATACCGGATGTACCGTCGAATCCTGACGGAGTGTGTCGGTCATAGATGGCTTACGGTGACTGCGGCTGTTGTGCTGCTTCTGTCCTCCATTTTTGGGTTTCGGTTCGTGGAACAGAGTTTTTTCCCCGAGACGGCCCGGGATCAGTTCATGATCCACTATTGGCTGCCCGAGGGGACCGATATCACCAGAACTGCCCAGGATATGACCGAGTTGTCGGAGCACCTCATGGCATCGGAGACGGATGTCACGTCGGTGGCGACCTTTGCCGGTGAGGGGCCTCTTCGGTTCTATCTCTCTATGGAGCCCCAGCTTCCCGACAGCGCATATGGGTTTTTGCTGGTCTCGGTGACCGATCACAAGGTCATCCCTGCGGTCATGGCACGGGTGGGGCGTTGGATAGCCGACCGGTTTCCTGACGCTGATCCTCGCTTCGAGCGATTCATGAAAGGGCCGGGAACCGGGGCAAAGATCAAACTTCGGATCTTCGGGGACGATTCCGGGGAGCTCCGCCGGCTTTCCCGAGAGGTTCAGGCCATCATGGCTTGGGAGCCATCAGCTATCGATGTCCGGGACGACTGGCGTCAACCAGGCCAGGTCCTCCGGCCTGTCCTGGATCAGGCTCGGGTGAGCCGGTCTGGACTGTCCAGGGCCGAGATTGCCGGCGCTCTGGAGGGGACCTTTGCGGGACGAATCGTCGGGGTGTACCGGGAGGGAGATAGACTCTTACCTATTGTAGTTCGAGCCCCCGAGGACGAGCGTCTCGGGCTGGGGGCCGTGGAGAACGTCCAGGTCTGGAGTCGGGGACTCCGACGGTTTGTCCCTTTGGGGCAGGCCATCTCAGAGGTCCGATTGGTCTGGGAGGACCCGATAATCTGGCGGCGAAATCGGTCCAGGGTTATCACGCCCCAGTGTAACCCACGCTCAGGAACAGCGGAGGACCTCCGTCGTTGCCTGATTCCTCATATAGAAGCCATCACTCTTCCAACGGGGTACCATCTTGAGTGGGGTGGCGAATACGAGGTCTCCCGGGACTCAAAAGGAAGCCTGGTGGCCCCATTTTGCCTTTCCTTCATCCTTATGATCGTCCTGGTTATGGGTTTGTTCAACGGGTTTCGCCAGCCTCTGGTCGTGTTCCTCTGTCTCCCGCTGGCGGCGGTGGGTGTGACCGTAGGACTGCTGGTAACGGGGCAGAGCTTTGGTTTCATGGCCCTGGTTGGCTATCTTAGTCTGGCCGGGATGCTCATAAAGAACGCTATCGTTTTGCTGGATCAGATCGCGTTGGAACTGGCTCAGGGGACGGCCCGATTCTCGGCAGTGATCCATGCTTCAACGGGGAGAATTCGACCGGTGATGATGGCTGCGATGACCACGGTGTTGGGAATGGCCCCCTTAGCGTTGGACGATTTCTTCGCCTCTATGGCGGTGACCATCATGTTTGGGCTCACCTTCGCCACTGTCTTGACCTTAATCGTGGTTCCGGTGCTGTACTGCATGTTCTATGGGATCTCCATGGACGAGGTGGACGTTTCGTCTCCCATGTAGATCATGCACAAAACCCGGGGCATTTGTCCCGGGTTTTGTGCAGCATAGGAGTTGTTGAGGAAATTCGTGTGACGTCGCAGATTAGGAGGCTCTGCTCTCTTGCTCTGTACCCATAGTATAGTCGGAGAAGTGAGTGTGGGCATCGGTGAAAAACCTACCTTTTGACTAGGTATAAATACGGATTGATATGGGGCTTCTGTGGTCGATGGTTTCTCGGTCTCCTCTATGATGATGTGTGTGGTGTTGTGGATGAGAATGTCTGCTTATTGATCAATAAGTCGTAGTATAGTTATTGCGGAAGACCGATCATCGGTCAAAACACCGTTCTCCATCTTAGTCTCAGTGTCTTTGCCGATAGGGTTTTGATATATGGGAACCTCTAAAACTCAGAAACTCGCCTCGGGTGGTTTCGACGGAGCCCATTCGAGGTTCGTATTTTTGACCTGCCGCCGTGAAGTATCGACTGGGACGAGGTGGATGTCGTCCCAAGCCGGGAGGACACAGGAGGTGCCCTTCGAGGTGACGGTACGGAGCAGGCAGGTCAAAAATACGTTCGGGCGAGATAGGGCTCTGGCGGAACGACCTGAGGCTGGGAGACCTGGATGCAGGTTTTTAGAGATGCCCGTATGATCCTTTTCAAGGAGGGGTTCTGATGACGACCCATTGCATCGTCCATCGTGATACTGATCCGTTTTTCAACTTAGCAATGGAGGAGGTTCTCTTTGATCGATCCAGCCAAACGGCGGACGGCTATATACTTCTGTGGCGGAACCGCCCCACCGTGGTGGTCGGGCGGTTTCAGAACACTGTCGGCGAGGTGAACGCTCGTTTTTTGAAAGAACACGGTGTATCGGTCGTTCGTCGGACTACTGGCGGCGGTGCCGTCTACCACGACCTGGGAAATTTAAACTATACCTTTATACTGCCCGTTCGGGATCGGGATTCCAAGGGACTTGATTTCGCCCTGTACACCAGGCCACTCCTGGAGTACCTGGAGAGCATTGGGGTTCATGCCGAGCTTACCGGACGAAACGACCTGACCATCGAAGGCAAAAAATTCTCGGGCAACGCCCAACACGTCAGCCGGGACACCATGCTCCACCACGGTACTATCCTCTTCAATACATGTCTGGAGGACGTGGCGTCGTCCCTGTCGGTGGACCCGGAAAAATTTCGGTCCAAGGGCGTTACCTCGGTACGCAGCCGAGTGACGAACGTAGCTCCACATCTCCCCAAGCCCATGAGTATGGAGGACTTTATCGATGGCCTCATGGAGTTCTTTGCCGCTCCCTTTGGCGGTTTCATCCGGGGGTTATCCGATGAGGAAACCGAAGTGATTCAGACTCTTCGTGATGAGAAATACGCCACCTGGGACTGGGTGTGGGGGAACTCACCGCCCTTCTCTCTCTCGGCAGAGCGCCGCTTCGAAAAGGGCAAAATACAGCTTTATCTGGACGTTCGAGACGGCATCATCGGTGACGTTGCCATCCGAGGCGATTTCTTCAGTGAAGCAGATCCGCAACAGGTGGAGAAAGCCTTAAAGGGCGTCTCATACCGAAGGAACTCTGTGGAGAAGGCCCTGGCCTCGGTCGCTGTGAGTCGACATCTGTTGGGAATCTCACCGGAGGACCTGATCGACCTGGTGATGGAGTGATGTCTCATCCTCCCCGGAGTGTTCTGGTGGACGATGTCTCTCTGGCTTGTTCCGTCTCAGGGGAGGGGCCCCCTCTGCTCTTAATCATGGGCTTTGGGGGTACCATGGATATGTGGGGCTTCCCCTTTCTGTCTCGCCTCATGAAGAAATTCACGGTGATTTCCTTCGATCATCGGGGAATGGGAGAAAGCTCCCTGGGAATCCGAGTGCCCTCTATCGAGAGATTCGCCTCCGACGCGGCCGGACTTCTGGATGGTCTGGGAGTGAAAAAAGCCCACGTTCTGGGGTGGTCCATGGGGGGCTACGTGGCTCAGGAACTGGCGCTGTGTCGTCCTAACCTGGTGCGGCGTCTTGTTCTCTACGGCACGTGCTGCGACCATCAGACAGCTGTATCGGTCCGTCGCGAAGCTTTCGATCTGATCACAGACCTGTCGGTATCGGACCGTCGACGGACCGAGATCGCCCTTCATACCCTGTTCCCCGATCGGTGGCTGGAGAAACGTCCTCGCTTTGCCCGGGCATTTTTATCTCATCCTATGACTGCCTGTTCCAAGTATTCAGACGGGGTTGCCGCCCAGGTTCGGGCTCTGGAGTCCTGGTCAGGGTGTTGCTCTCGTCTGAGGACGATGGACATACCCACCCTGGTGGTTGCTGGCGAGCAGGACAGGCTTATCCCGCCGGAGCTTGCCCGAGCCACGGCGGCAGTCCTCCGCCGGGGACGGTATCGTCCTTTCCCTGACGGAGGACATGGACTGGTTTACCAGTATCCTGAGGAACTGGCCCGAGTGGTGGAGGGCTTTCTGACGGCACCGAGAGGCGTCAACTTCATGTAAAGGAGAGAGTATTTGTGGTGAGAATCGTTCGCTCTATCCAGTCGATGAAGGCTTTTTCGGAGAGCTGCCGTGCCGACGGACGAAGCGTGGGACTCGTCCCCACGATGGGCTATCTCCACGACGGACACATGTCCCTCGTCCGTGCCAGTCGGGAGGAAAACGACGTCACGGTGGTGTCCATCTTCGTGAACCCGATCCAGTTCGGCCTTGGAGAGGATCTGGATCGCTATCCCAGGGACGAGGCTCGAGATCTGACTCTTCTGGAGGCGGGGAGAGTGGATTGCCTGTTCGCGCCGCCGGCAGAGGAGATGTTCCCTTCGGATCATTCGGTCACAGTGGACGAGTCGTCTATCAGTCTTCCCATGTGTGGAGCCTCTCGCCCTGGTCACTTTCAGGGTGTCTGCACGGTAGTCCTCAAACTGGTCAATGTGGTGAGGCCCCATCGGGTTTACTTCGGCATGAAGGATTATCAGCAGCTTCAGGTCGTTCGTCGCATGGTTCGTGACCTGAACGTCCCGGTGGAGATCCGCCCATGCCCCCTGCTACGGGAGCTCGATGGGCTGGCGTTGAGCAGTCGGAACGCCTATCTCTCTCCAGAGGAACGGCGATCAGCCTTGAGCCTGTCCCAGGCTTTGTTCAAGGCCAAAAAAACCTTCGAAGCCGGTGAGCGTTCTGCCCGGGTTTTGGTCGACTCCTGCCTGGCCGTTTTGGCTCAGGAGGCGTCCCTGCGTCCCGAGTACGTTGAGCTTCGGGACGCTCTGGACCTGTCCCCCGTGGAACAAATTGATAGTCCGGTGGTCTTGGCCATGGCCGTCCGTGTCGGGACGACCAGACTTATCGACAACGTCGTGTTGGGATGATGATGTCGTGTTCGATTCAGATGTTGAAATTCGAGCCTTGCAGAAAATCCCTCGTGAATGTCGTCGAGTCAGCGGGACAGGACTGTCTTCCGTGAACGACGATCGACAGGCCATGATCGACAAGGCGCGGCGACATCGGAACAGAAAGGTCTTTCGCTCCCACGTTCCGGTAATGAAGGGACCGGACCCCGACAGGATTCAGCCTCGAAAGAGGTATGCTCAGCTGGTCTTCTTGAAAAACGTGATCAAGAGCCCAAATATCGAGGTAGGGGACTACACGTATTACGACGACATCCGGGGGGATAAACCTCTGGAGTTTGAGAAAAACGTCATCCACTCTATGCAGGAAAAACTCGTCATCGGCAAATTCTGCTCCATAGGAGCGGAGACGGTCTTCATCATGAGCGGGGGAAACCACCGTCTGGACAACGTGAGCACCTACCCCTTCGGCCTCATGGGCAGCGGTTGGGAGATCGTTTCCTATGAGCCCGAGCTTCGGGGCGATATCGTCGTGGGCAACGACGTCTGGATCGGCTTTCGGGCCACGATCCTGGGTGGAGTGACCGTCGGCGACGGTGCTGTGATCGGGGCTGGAGCCGTGGTTACTGCTGACGTGCCTCCCTACGCTGTGGTGGTGGGAAACCCCGCCCGGGTTGTGAGGAGGCGCTTCGACGACGAGACCGTGGACATGCTTATCAGGATCAAGTGGTGGGACTGGTCTCCCGAGAAGATCACCCAAAACGTCGGGATTCTGGCATCGCCGTCGGTGGAGCGGCTGAGTCGATTTTTGTAAGCTGTCCGAGAACGACGTAAGGAGGTGAGTCGATGTACTGCAAAAAAATGGTCGACTTCGCGGCTCCCTCTCTCCGTTAGATGTAGAAAACGCCCCTACGTTCACCTGATGAGTCAACGACTATGACGTGACCTGGCATCTGACCCTGGTTCCCATATCCATCTCTGAGACCGTCGAGCGTGATGTGTTGGAAAAACTCTCTCGGGAGTATACCTATGCCGTCGTCGCTCTGAAGAGCGACCGTCTCCTGGGAATCTGCGGGCATCTGAGTGTGGATCACCTGAAACAGGTGGGGAAGGAGGTCCCTTTCTGGGGGCCAAGGACGCCTGGGGCCAGGGCTATGGTGCTGAGGCTCTGAGCTTGTTGGTGGACTATGGCTTTCGGGTCCTGAACATCCATAACGCATGCTTCAGGTCCCGTTCGACAACGAACGGGCCATGATGTACATGGAGCTCATGGCGGACCGTTAGGTGGATTTTGGGCCCAGAACGTTAGGTAGGAGGAGATACCATGGCTGATCTTTCAAGCGTTTCAAAGACTCTCTACGTTCCTTTGGTCGGGCGGATCTATGCGTCTCATCATCACAGGGATATTCTCTACGATCCCAAAGCTCTGTCCGTGGAGGACAAATTGCCGCCCCAGGTTTTCGATATGAAAGGGCAAAGTGAGTACACCCTCCTGGCCAGTGCTGTTCGAGCCAGACTCGTGAACGATCGAATCCAGAACTTCTTGAAAGCCCATCCTGGGGCTACAGTGGTGAACGTGGGATGTGGCCTTGATACATCCTATGATGTGAACGCCAATAACTCGGCCCGGTGGTTTTCCCTGGATTTGCCCGAGGTGATAGAGCTCAGACGCACCCTTTTCCCCGAAGGAGAGCGGGAGACGTACCTGGCTCGATCCATGTTCGACTACTCATGGATCGACGATGTCAAGTCTCAGACTGGCTCCCGTCCCGTCCTGGTGACTGCAGCAGGCGTCTTGCACTACTTTCACGAGGATCAGGTGGTGGATTTCCTCAGGCACCTTGCCGGCTTTGGCCGAAACCAGGTCCTCTTTGATGCTGTCTCTCCCGTCGGGCTCTGGTTTTCACGCCGGTACGTTCGAAAGCTGGGGCATGGTGATGCCGAGATGTGCTTCTCCGTAGCAAGCGCCCGGGAGTTGGCCGCCAAGGTTTCTACCGGCACCCGGGTTCTGGAGGAGAACGGCCGTTTTTTTCAGGGGATTCCCTCGAACCTGAAGATGGCGACCAAACTCTCCACGCTCCTCGTCGAAATCTTCGCTATGGCGAAGATTATTCGGATGAGGGTTCGGTGATGCTCTGTCCACTACTGTACTCACCTTCTCTCAACTTTTTTGTCTCCCTCTTATAGAAAATGTCTTGACCTCAAACGGCATTGAATTGATCCCCGTAGAAAATGTTTTTTAGAGATACCTTTAGGTGGTCAAAAGCGTTATAATTTTAAATTTTATATTTAAAAAGATAACAAAGGAGGAGATGTTATGCGTAAAATAGTATTTTTAGCCTTGATTATGGTTTTTTTGACAAGTTCTTTGTACGCAGGTATAAAAGATAAGTTGGACAATTGGGAAGAAAAAAGCGGTTGGCCATTTGATGTCAGTGATAAAGAAATCTCCATGGGGTATCTGAAAGATGCTACGACAACTGATTTAAGTGATGCAGATTTGGACTTTGTAAAATCTATTGGTGAACGATTTTTAGAGGATCTGGCTATCTGGAAAGCTGCACAAAACGATATCAATTTAAAAAGCCATCAAAAATTTGCTGCACTTGACAGGCAGATAAGGAATTACAATGAAGCAAGAAAACAGATTGCTGAATATATGGAGTATGATTTTCTTTTGCCTCTGCAAAAAATTAAATTGATTTCCTATAAAGACGGTTCTTTCGCCATAGCAAAGGGAACTGATGGAAAGTATGTGCGAGAGTTAGGAGAAGCTTATATCAATAAACTTCAGAGATATGCCAAACAGGTAGCTCCGTTTTTTGGCGGAAAAGATGACAAGATGGGAAAATCTATAATTGATCAGGTTGCTCTAGTTGTAAAAGCCAATGAATATTCAAAGGATATCATTAGAAAGTCGCAGGAAGAGAAAAAGATTGAAAATGAAAGAAAGCAAGGGGAGATGGCAAAAACTGAAAAATACGATCCTAAGAAAGTTTCTGTGAAATTTTCAGATGAGTTCATTGGTGAGATAAAACGGGAATATAAAAAAGCATCAAAGACCGTAGATGGAAAAATTCTTGACATTTCTCCAGTTCAATATAAGGAGTATATGGATTATACAGGCGGAGCTTTGAACCTTGAGGAATGTATAGCAAAAAAATGTACTTATAAAGAAAAATATGATGTGCAAGGAGTTTTGTTGGTAAAAAATGACGGGAAATATATAAAATACACGTTCTCATCCGTAAAAAGTATCAACCATGTACATAATGGAACTGCCTACAGCAATCCTTATACAAGCTTTTATACGAAAGTGGTTAAAAAATGTGAGGTTCAAGCTGAAAATGTGGCAAATGAATATAGGAAATAATTGGTACCCTTGACAAAGAGTACCTTAGTTAGAAATTTTTCCAAAGAGCTTCTGTGGTTGATACGTTACAGAGGCTCTTTTTGTTCTGCTTTTTAGGGAACCTCTGGGGTGTGCATATTTTGAAATCTGAGCAGACCCAAAAAGCCATGGACCAGAAAAGAGGACGAGTCAGGCTAAACAAACGTTAAAGTGAGTTTCCCGCACCATCGACTTCCTATGCAAGAGGACTTGTAGCGTCAACAGAATAGATCGCTTCTGATCCCATGATCAAGTATTAGAATTGAGTGATGATGGTATAGGCCAGCTTCCGCAGGCACTATTGTAGTGGGGCTCGCACTTTACCAGCCCTTCAAAGTATCAAGGCTCCTGTATGGTCTTGCCATCAGGGGTGCTTTCTTCCGCAAGGAGGTTTCGTTGTATCAGGAGAGCACTGTAAGAACCCTGGCGTAACCCCGTACACATTCGTTCTCCTCGAAATGAAGACCGACAATCTAACTCGTAGCGTCGTCAGCCAATCGAAAGGATAAGCGTCTATCTGAACCAAATCCTCGAAACATCTTCTTCTTGTCCTGCTGTCATCTCTCCTCGTATAGCCCTGTCGATAACCGTCGCTTTTGTAACTCCCTGTGTGCTCAATAAAATATCTCTCCTCATTCCACTATCGTGACACAGGAGAGGTAGTTTCACTGTCCCTCTTAGGGATAACCGTGTCGTTGTCCCGTGACAGGCAACGACATATAAGCTTGACAAAAAATTCTGAGGATGTAGTATGTAGCCAATATATTGGTTGAATATCGCCCCCTCCACAGCCTGTGAGTTCTCAAGTGATAGGAGCGCGAAAAGATGTCCCAAAAATCTGATCAAGCATATGACGTTATAAAGCGGGGAATTCTCTGCGGAACAATTTCCAGTAAAAAACCGATTTCTGTGGGTAGCTTGGCTTCCGAGCTTGGAGTGAGCAGAACCCCCGTTCGGGATGCCCTCCAACGGTTGCAGACAGAGGGGTTTGTGCAGATTTTTCCTAACCAAGGTGTAATGGTTCAAAATCTTACTTCTGCAGAAGTAACGCAAATGTATGAATTACGTATCGCCCTTGAGGGGTACCTTTTGCGCCGTAGTATAGGGCTTTTTTCAAAAAAGGACATTGCCTCTCTAAAGGAGCTGCTAGAGTTGCAACGAGAAGCTATGGAGAGGAATGATTCTTATGCATTTATGCGTTTTGATAATGCACAGCACTTATACATTCATAAGGTTTATTATAATCCCTTCATTTTTGACGTCCTTAACCGGATGGCAGATCGGATTTTTTACGGAGGAGTGCAGGCTTTGAAAATGCCCGGACGGATGGAGGCTACTTACAAGGAGCATGTCAGTATCGTGGAAGCTATTGAAAAAGGTGATGTGGAAGCGATCCTTTTAGCTCTTGAAAATCATTTTACCCATGGACTAAGTTCAACAATCAGCTCTTTTAATCAAGGTGTTTTAAGTTAGGCTGTGGCACATATATTTTCAATTATTAGAGGAGGTGTAACGTAGCAATGTTGAAGAAATGGTTTGTTGTTTTTGCGGTATTTATGGCAGTTTCTTTTTCTGTGGCTCTTTGTCCTGTCGAGGCTTCTTTTAATAAGAGGTTGAAGTTTGGCGTGGCTGTTTCCAAGAACTCCACGTGGTACCAAGGGGCCAAAAAGTTCGCAGAGCTTATTAATGAGAGGACGGAAGGAAGATTTGTCGTAGATATTTTCCCGAGCGACCAGTTGGCGGCAGGAAATATCATCAAGGGGTTAGAGCTTCTGCGAATGGGGGTGACGGATATCGACATGCGCTCCACCATCATCTATACCACCGTGGACCCCAAATTTACGGTCCCTCTCATGCCCTGGATTCTACCTTCCTACGAGAAAGCTGATGAGGCCATGGGGGGCAAGGGTGGAGAAATGCTCTTCAATCTCGTTAGGAAAAACGGTATTGAACCTCTTGCCTTTGGAGAATCGGGGTTTCGTCAGATTACGAACAATAAGCACCCTATTGTGGCTCCTGAAGATCTTGCTGGACTCAAGATTCGAGTTCCTACTATAAAAATGTATATAGCGCTCTTTAAGGCTCTGAAAGCTGATCCCACATCCATTAATTTTGGAGAGCTTTTTGCGGCTTTACAGCAGGGAACGGTAGATGGGCAGGAGAATCCTCCAGATGTTATTGTCTCTGCAAGGATACAGGAAGTTCAGAGGTACATGACTCTCTGGAATGCATCGTATGATCCCATCATCATGAGTGCCAGCAACAAGTTCTGGAAATCCCTCTCTTCGGAAGAGCAGGGCGTATTCTTAAATGCTGCGCAGGAAGCTATGGCGTACCAGCGAGCACTTGCCCGTGAGAAAAACAAGGAACTCATAAAAACCTTTGCGGAAAAGATGGAAATCACCACTCTTACGCCCGAGCAGATCAATGCTTTTCAAAAGAAGGCTGCCCCCGTCTATGAGGAATACAAAAAAATTATTGGTACAGAGCTGTTAGAGGCCTTTGGGTATTCTGAGTGATAATTGAGAAAGCTAAGGAGAAGCTCGCTTCTCCTTAGCTTAAAGAGGGAGTGTCCCCTGTGAAATGGTTTGACCGCATAGAAGAGGGGCTTCTTGTATGTTCTCTTTCTGTTATGGTTATAATTAATTTTGGGAACGTGCTTTCACGGTATATTTTCCACGCCTCATGGTCTTTTTCAGAAGAGTTGCTGGTGATTTTTTTTGTCTATAATAGCTTTTTGGGTGCTGCGCTTGCTTGTCGTCGGGGAGCTCACATGGGTTTTACGGTTCTTACGAGTGTCTTTCCCGAAAAGCTGAAGAAGAGCTTTGTTGTTTTTTCAACGGTTATCAGCCTTATCCTAATGGGGGTGCTTGTCCTTTATGGAGCCGAGATGGTCTGTGGGCAGGTGGAGTATGAACAGAGAACACCTGCTTTAGGGCTTCCCGAAGCTGTGGCAGGTTTTTCCGTTCCTTTCGGAGCTTTGCTAATTGCCATTCGCATGGTTCAGGCCTGCGTTGCGGAGCTTCGTCAAATCCAGAGTTTTTCCGAGAAATGAAAATGGGGATAGAGTCATGAGTCTCGGGATCAGCCTTTTTGGAGTTTTTTTTCTTCTCCTTTTTGCAGGAGTACCCATAGCGATCGCTCTTGGTATGGCGGCAGTGGCATCGTTTTTTTCCCAGGGATTTCCGCTTTCAGTTCTTCCGACGGTAATCTATGCTTCTCTCGGAAAATTCACGCTTCTCGCTATTCCTTTTTTCATCTTAGCGGGAGTGATTATGGAATATGCGGGAATCTCTAAACGCCTCGTTCGCCTTGCGGATGTTTTCGTAGGACATGTCCGAGGTGGTTTGGCAGTTATTACTGTGATTGTGGCGTGTTTTTTTGCGGCTATTTCCGGCTCTGGCCCTGCCACTGTTGCAGCTGTGGGTACTATTCTAATCCCTGCCATGATAAATGCTGGCTACAATAAGGGGTTTGCAGCTTCCCTTATGGCGGCATCGGGCAATGTGGGTATCATTATTCCTCCTAGCATAGCTTTTGTAATCTATGGTGTATTGGCAGAAGTTTCCATAGGCCGTCTTTTTATGGCAGGCATCGTCCCGGGAATATTGCTCGGATTCTGTCTTATTGTTGTGAGTCTTCTGCTTCTCAGAAAGAACAAAGATAATCTTGTATGTCGCGAGGCTTCCACGTGGACAGAAAAATGGCAGGCTTTTCGAGATGCTCTTTGGGGGTTGTTGGCTCCCGTGATCATCCTCGGAGGAATTTATGGGGGTATCGTAACGCCTACAGAAGCCGCTGGTATTGCTGTAGTCTATGGCCTCTTCGTAGGAGTTTTCGTCTATCGGGAAATCCGCCTGAAAGATTTGAGGAGACTCTTGGTAGATGCTTCTATGGGATCTGCGGTGGTCATGTTCATTATTGCTTTTGCTAGTGTTTTTGCCTGGGTTCTTACAACAAGTCATTTTGCTAGAGATATTTCCGAACATCTTCTCTCCATTACCACGAACAAAGTTCTCCTGTTGCTCATAATAAACGGCATATTACTTATAGCAGGATGTTTTATTGACGCGGCTTCGGCATTTTATATCTTTTTGCCTATCATGTTGCCCGTTATTCAGAAAATTGGAGTTGATCCCATCGTGCTTGGCGTTTTTATGACCATGAACCTTGCGGTGGGAATGACGACACCCCCGGTAGGATTGGATATCTTTATGGCGAGCAATATTTCTGGAGTTTCCCTGAAGGAAGTCTCGATCAAGGTAATGCCTTTTATGCTGGCAAGCCTTGTGGCGGTTGTCCTTGTCACCTTTTTCCCATGTTTTTCACTTTGGTTGCCGAACCTGATGGGAATAAAATAAACTTGCAGTTGAGAGGAGAAATCGAATGCGTCTTTCCATCGTAGCGGAAAATTCTACGACCTCCCCTTCTCTTACTCCGGAGTATGGGTTGAGTATGCATCTTGATCTGGAGGGGCTCTCGATTCTTGTCGATACGGCGCAGGGTATAGGCCTTTTCTCCAATGCTTTCAAAATGGGGATTGACTTGAGGCGTTTGGATATGGTGGCCTTGAGTCATGGGCATTTTGATCATGTCGGGGGGTTTGCTTCCCTGTACTCTTATTGTGGATCTATTCCCCTCTGGGGGCATCCGAAAATCAACTCCTTGCATTGCAGGCTTGAGGGAGAAAAAAAACGTTTTATTGGATTCCATCTAAATAAAGATGCCGTGGATTTTCACCCGGTGCAGGGATGTGTGGAAATTGCACCACAAATGTGGGCTTTGGAGATCCCCAAAGAGAGACGAAACCCTGACTTCGTACATACGCCACCTCATCTTGTACAGGAGATTTCTGGAGGTGAGAGCATTCTGGATCCCTTTGAGGATGATATTTCCTTCGTTGTAGAAGGGAGAAGAGGGTTAAGTGTGCTCCTTGGATGTGCTCATGCGGGGGTCGTTAATGTCCTTGAAGAGGTGTCTCATTTTTTTGGGACTCGTGAGTTTTTTTCCGTGACGGGGGGAATGCATCTTTCAAGGTTAGAGGGGGGAGCCCTTGAAAAGATTGTAAAAATACTGGCAAAGAAATTTGTGGTGCGTCATTGGTTCCCATGCCATTGTACAGGATTCTCTGCGGCTTCCATGCTGGCCGTGCAGGGACAAAATGTGAATTGGGGACATGTGGGAACTGTTGTCGACATTTAAGTCGCCTCGTTGGCCTGGTGCTGCAGGACCTTTGGGATAACGCAATGAATTTTCAGCTCAGAGAGAGGCTGTTCGTCGGGAGCTTGCTTCTCCTTTCCCTATAAGCAAATGCCCTGATGTCGTGTCATATGATTTTTTCGAGAGCAACTGTCAAGCTCCCTCTGAATTGAGAGAGTAATCGTTGACTAGGTAGCTTTTGTATCTCAAGTCTGCAAAGGTTTACGGGGGTAGAGATGTCCTTTTGTCGTCTCAGTGGTCTCTGTGATATTTGTCGTACGTCTGCGGTACTCTTCCTTCGGGATGAGTGTTGGCTTGGTTACTTGAAACGTCCCCCTTGCGTAGGGTACAGATTAATAAGTACATGTCCGAAAGATTGTGTTCGGCCTCAGAGACGATGCGTCTGTCGTAAGAAGGAGGGATGTGACACTGAACGATTTTCCTCAAACAACATTTACCGTATACGACTCAACCTGAAGTGTTGTAAAGAGCGCAGATTTTGCGTGAATGCTCTCATTTTGAAGCTCCCTACAGATATGATGCTTTTTGATGAGCTGAAACGAGAGGAGTACAGGGTGTTGGGGAGCGATACGCAGTTTAGGGAAAGTCCAGCGAAGTCAAACGGAAATAAAGACTTCGCCGGATAATGAGCCGCCTATAGAGGACGAGGTATACGCTGATGGTTCTGTGATTTTCCTGATGATGAAACTCAGCAAGGTTCTTCGGGATCTTTTTTGCAGCTTTTTCAAATATCTTGTGGAGAGTAGAAATGAGGTTTTTATGATTTGTGATGACAAATAAGCCCATTCTCCCCCTCTGCTCGAAAACATCTGAGGTCTCTTCATCAGTTTCTTACTTAGCTTGCTCCCATATGCCTAAGTTCATGGAAATTCTAGAACACGTGTCTTTGAGCTCAGGGATGAGTTCCCGCATCGACTGTTCGTCGAATCTGACTGTTGGAGCCGCTACGGACAGACAGCCAAAAATCCTGTGGGGGGGTTCGAATATCGGTACTGCTACGGATATAACCCCTTCTTCTCTCTCCCCATGGCTTAGAGCATATCCGTCTTTTCGAATGGCTGTGAGTTCTTGGAGAAAGGAGTCTCGATCAGTTATGGTCGCTCCGGTTATGGGGTAGGCTTTTGCGATTTCTCTGAGGGCGTATGCTTCATCCGAATAGGCCAATATACATTTTCCTCCTGCTCCTGCCCACAAGGGGAAACGGTCTCCCACTCTTACGACGCAAGACATGAAAAGGAGGCTCTCTACATGTTCGTAGCATACTCGATAATCATTCTCAAGCACATAGAGAGTGACGGCCTCCTTTGTTTTGTCCCGTATTTGTTTCATTAGGGGATAGGCATATTTTACCGCTGAAATATTATCCTTCGCCAGAAAACCATAATGATAGAGCTTAGGCCCCAGATAATAAGACTTGTTTTTTTTGTCTTTTTTAATAATTTGAAGGGCGAGAAGAGAGTTCAGTAGTCTGGACGTCGTGCTGGTCGAAAGGGCTACCTTCTCGGAGATGTCTTTCAAGGTGAGATGTGTTGAGTCCAAGGTAAAACAGTCTAAAATTGAAACGGCTCTATCTAAAACTCTTATCAATTTTTCACTGGTATTTTTGATAGCAAATCCCTCCCATGTAACGATATCCCAGATTTTATATAACAGTTGCTACAGGGCACCTCTAAAAACCTAACATCCGAGTTTCCCGGCCTCAGGTCGTTCCGCCAAAGCCCTGTCTCGCCTAAACGTATTCTTTGACCTGCCTGCTTCGTACCGTCGCCTCGAAGGGCACCTCCTGTGCCCTCTCGACTGGGACGACATCCGCCTCGTCCCAGTCGATACCGTCACGACGGCAGGTCAAAAATACGAACCTCGAATGGGCTCCGTCGAAACGACCTGAGGCGAGTTTCTGCGTTTTTTAGAGGTTCCCTAATATTCCTGCCCCAGATTGAACGAGGGGTGAGCCGTATATGGCTTTGCGATAAGAAGCTAGTGATTAATTGTTGGACTTTCTAGAGCTTAGTGACGAGGGAGAAGGACAACTTCAGAACCAATGTCTTCCCTATCTTTTTTAGGACATAACGATCCTAAACGGTGTTGGCAGAAAGATCAAGCCGATAGTCTCTGATATATTGTCTGAATTCCTTGACATTAGGGGGGAGTTGATGTATGTTTTAAATATGTCCCATTTGGTGGAACTTGTTGCCACAGAGTGGTATTTTGGCGTTATAGAGAACTATGCTGCTTTGTTAGCTGTTTGGGACGTGACGAAGTTGAGCATGAATAGCAAGGCATCACAACACAGGAGGGAATCTGAGTGGACAGAGATTTGGTAGCCTTTCAGCTGGTTTGTTTTCTTGAGTCCCGTGGGGTAGAAAAAATTTTTGGTTTGTGTGGCCATACGGTGCTTGGCTTTCTTGATGCCTTGAGGGAAAGCAAGAAAATCGAGTTTATATCAGTTCGGCACGAACAAATAGCTGCCCACGCGGCAGATGGGTATGCCAGGGCTAAAAATAAAGACACCCCTGGAGTCCTCATGACCCATTTAGGACCTGGTTTGACCAACGCCACGACTGGCATAGCGGAAGCGGGACTGAACTCCATTCCTCTCGTTGTGATCGCTGGCGATGTTCCCAGCAGCTATTATGGTCGTCATCCTCACCAAGAAGTAAACGTCCACAGCGATGCAGCCCAGTTTGAGATATATAAACCTTTCGTAAAGAGAGCATGGCGTGTCGACCGTGCTGAGCTTCTACCGGAGATCATGGACAAGGCTTTTCGTCTGGCTGTGACCGGTCGTCCTGGTCCGGTTCTCGTGTCGATTCCCATGGATATTTTCTCCGTAGAACTAGACGTTAAATTTTTCAACCGACGTTACGACAACATCCCTGAACTTCCCAAACCCAGTATGGATGTTTCTCAGGCTGAGAAGATAGCTAGACTCCTCGGCGAGGCAAAAAAACCTATCCTGTATGCTGGTGGGGGCGTTATTTCCAGTGGAGCCTCTCAAGTTTTAACTGGTTTGGCAGAACACCTCTCGTTACCTGTACTCTACAGTTTGATGGGTAAAGGATCTATATCGGATGAGCACCCTTTGGCTGTAGGTATGACCGGTTTTTGGGGGACAAGTTTTAATAATTCGGTGGCGATGCAGGCTGATCTTATGATGGCGATCGGGACTCGCCTTTCTGAGGCAGATTGTAGTTCCTGGTATAGAAACGAGACTTTTAACATTCCTCCCACAAAACTCATCCATATAGATATAAATCAAGAAGAGATAGGTCGCAATTTCAAGACCGAGATTGGGGTGATCTGTCATGCTAAGAAGGCCCTTGAGGTAATTCTTGAGGCTGCCAGAAAGATATATCCCAACGGTGTTGAAAGGTCAGGAATAGTGACGTCCATAGCCGAAGCTAAAACTGCCTATCGAACGTCTCTCTTGGAAGCTCAAAAATCTGATCAGTTCCCTATGAGGCCAGAACGTATCTTGTTTGATTTAAGGGAAGTTCTCCCGAAAGATGGCTATGTCGTTGCTGATGTGGGCTGGAATAAAAACGGCGTAGGACAACAATTCCCCGTGTATGAGCCGGGAACGTTTGTTGCTCCCGGGGGCCTGTGTACTATGGGATATGGTGCTTCGGCCGCTCTGGGCGTTAAAGTGGCATGCCCGAATAAAAAAGTGGTCGCGCTTGTCGGTGATGGAGGAATGGGTGCCAATGTCTCTCCTCTTGCTACTGCAGCTGAGAAGCACATTGCGGTTGTGTGGGTTGTCATGAATAACTGTGCTTTTGGTACCATTGCTGGTTTGGAATCTCAGCATTATGGGCATTCCTTTGGCACTCTTTTCGAAAAAGATGGGAAGCCATATTCCCCTGATTTTGCTGCCATAGCGAGGGCTTACGGTATAGGTGGTAAAAAGATCGAGTCAGCTGAGGATTTCAAGCCTACCTTGGAAAAAGCGCTCGCTTTGAACGAACCCTATCTTATCGATGTCAGTATGGAGAATACTCCTGTCGTTACGGCAGGGTGCTGGAATATAAACGATATATACACTAAGAGAGGGGAGCGTCGTTCAGAGAGGGTATGGGAATGATGGATCGTCCTATGCCCTGCAATCCCTTGAAAATCAGAAATGCTTTACTAGGTGGACCTGTTCCCCTCATGTGTGTCCCTCTGGTTGGAAGGACAAGAGAAGAGGTCATGGTCGAGGTACAAAATCTCCCGTCTGTAAACCCAGATATCGTAGAGCTTCGGGTCGATGCATGGGAGAGCATAGAAAACGTGGACGATTCCATATTACTCCTTCGGGAGGTCCGTGGTGCTGTGGGGGAGCTTCCGATAATACTGACTTGTCGTGGACACTGGGAAGGAGGAATCAAGGCGGTTTCGGAGAGCGTTAAGGACAGTCTCTACTCCTGGGCGATTTCCGAGAGGGTCGTTGATTTAGTTGACAAGGAATTATCTTACGGCTATGAGAAACTTTCGGAGGTTAAATCCCAGGCGGAGAGTTCCGGGGTAAGACTTATCGTATCCTACCATGATTTTTCCAAGACGCCTTCAGTCTCGTCCATCTATTCTCGATTGGCAGGACAGATCTATTGTGGTGCTGACGTGGCAAAAGTTGCTTTTATGCCTTGCTCCGAAGAGGATGTTCTTAACGTTCTTGAGGCCACTCTGGCAATTCGACGTGATTTTCCTGAAGTGCCTCTTATCGCGATGTCCATGGGAGTTTTGGGACAGAGCAGCCGTTTGATTGGAGGCCTGTACGGATCAGATCTCACCTTTGCTGTTGGGAGCGTCGAATCCGCTCCTGGGCAGATCCCGGTTGAAAAAATGCGTGTTTTTTTTGATCTACTTTATCGTTTGTAAGGGGGTAATACTATGGCGCGAAGATACTCTCTTGCTCAACTTACCGTTCTTGGATGGGCTCCTCCCGATATGATTTACAATGCTCATGCTCTGGGTTATGACTGCGTAGGCATAAGATCCATCAGTATGGGTGTCAAGGGAGAACACGACTACAGTATAGATAAAAATAAAGAACTGTTTGATCGTACCCGCCTCGCGATGGAAGAGACTGGTGTTGAGATTAACGATATTGAGCTGGCGAAAATAGCCGATGAGGTGGATGTTCGGATTTATGAGGGGGCTTTCGAAGCAGCAGCTAGTCTTGGAGTTAAGAACGTAATAAGCAGTATCTGGAGCGACAAAAGGGACTTCTATCTGGATCAATTTGCCTTGCTATGTGATTTGGCTGCTCAATACGACATCACGGTGAATTTGGAGTTTGTCACGTGGGCATCAGTCCGTACCTTGAAGGAAGTTAGGGATGTATTGAATGTCGTCAAAAGAAAAAATGCTGGAATCATGGTGGATACCCTCCATTTCTATCGTTCTAAGGTCAGTCCATCGGAATTAGACGACTGCTCCCATGATCTCTTCAGTATGGTCCATATTTGTGATGGTCCTGCTGAAATTCCGGACTGGGATGATAAAGAGAGTCTTATACATACAGGAAGGGACGAGCGGTATTACGTAGGAGAGGGGGCTATTGATATAGCCAATATCCTGCGCCGTCTCCCTAGCGATATCGTTTTGGCTATAGAGCTTCCCCATCTGCAGAGGGAGAGCCAATGGGGGGCCATGGAGCACGCCAAGCGTTGTCTCGTGACGGCTAAGGCATATATGAAAAAGGAAGGTCTTTTTTAGCATGTATTTTATTGAAAAGAGGGGACATGGAGCATGGCAATGAAAGAAATAACTCCAGAACAGATCCAGGTTCTTGAGGAGTTGATAGAGAGGGCTCGCAGGGTTCAGAGCGTCATAGAGAACTATGACCAAGACAAGGTTGATCGTATATGTAGGGCGGTTGCATGGGCTGCCGGTAATCCAGAGGACTTTGACAGGCTTTGTAAAATGGGCGTCGATGAGAGTGGTGCTGGGGATCGGAATGGGCGTTACGGCAAACGTCATAAGATTCTCGGAGTTCTCCGGGATGCTCTTAGACAGAAAAGTGTAGGTGTCGTAGAGGTCAATAGTGAAAAGGGGATTGCGCGGTACGCTAAACCAGCTGGACTGATCACTTCTCTAATCCCCATGACTAATCCAGAGCTCACCCCCATTGTCACTGCCATCTACGCTTTGAAGGCCCGGGATGTTGTTGTTTTCTCGCCACATCCCAGAACGAAGATGACCACCTTCGAGGTTGTTCGATTGATGCGAGAGGGATTACGGGGCATTGGCGAACCGGAAGACTTTCTCCAGTGTGTTAAGTTTCCCACCATGGCTATGGTTAATAAGCTTATTTCTATGGGTGATTTAATAATGGCGACAGGTGGCCCTGCCATGACAAAAGCAGCTCATAGCTCCGGTAAGCCAGCCTACTGTTCTGGTGCAGGGAACGCTACCGTGATTTTTGATGAGACCACAGATATCGAAATAGCGGCAAAAAATACTAGAATTAGCAAAACATCTGACTTTGGGTCTGGCTGCTCTGCAGACGGAAATCTCGTGATCTACGGCGGGATATACGATGCCATGATACAAGCTCTGGAAAATGAGGGGGGATACTTGGCCAACGATGATGAGAGAGAAATGCTTAAAAAAGCGATGTGGGACGAAGAGGGGCATCGTATTGTTAACACCGTTGCGGTGGCTCCTCAGGAGTTGGCAAGAATTGCCGGTTTTCAGATTCCCAGTGATCGTAAATTCATAATGGTGGTTGGTGATGGTATAGGCAAAGAATACAACTTTTCAGGAGAGAAACTGACGACCCTTCTTGCGCTTTATCGTTACGAGGGTGACTTTGAGAATGCTCTTAAAATGATAGATGGGATCTACAAAGTGGGAGGTAGAGGTCACTCCTGCGGTATCTACAGTCACGATGATGAGCATATTCACCGTCTTGCTCTGAGGGCTCCCGTGACTCGTATAATGGTTCGACAACCTCAATCTAAGGCTAATGCAGGAAGTGCCGAGAATGGTATGCCCATGACATCAAGTATGGGATGTGGAATCTGGGGGGGCAACGTGGTCTCAGAAAACATCGCACTCAAGCATTATATGCAAAGCACCTGGGTGGCTCGCCCTATAATGAGGGATCAACCCGAAGAAGCGGTGCTATTCGGGGAGTTTTTTGATTCCTCAAAAAAGAGGCTTGTGTAGGCTTTTAAAACTATTTTTAATGAGAGGCGTTTGGATCTACCTCTTTTATATTTGGTAGTTCGACTCTTAGAATCGAAGAGCCGGCGTAGTGAGGAGGTCTTTTACATGAAGCGACTAATCCCTGTTTTAAGTGTTTTCCTCTTTTTGGGACTTTTAGTTGCTGCTCCTGTCTCTGCTAAGTATCCAGATAAAAATATTAACGGTTACATTTCTTGGGGGGCTGGTGGTGGAACGGACAACGCGTCCAGAGCCTTAACTCCTCTGGTGGAAAAGATTATAGGCGGTAAAATTGTTTTGCAAAACAAGCCAGGGGCTGCTGGGGCTCTAGCCACTACGATGGTGGCTAATTTACCTGCTGATGGTTACTCCATTCTTTATAATGCCGAAGGTCCAGCACTTTACAAAGTCCTTGGATTGGGTACATACGATTACAATGATTTTGAAACGCTGTGTCTCATGGTTTTTGGTGTTGACGTAATATGTGTCAATCCGAAAACTCCGTACAAAACTCTTCATGAGCTTGCGGATGCGGCCAAGGAGAATGCCGGAAAGATTAGGATGGCGTCTACCGGAATCGGAGGTATCCCCTTTGTTATAGCCTCTATGCTCAAGAGTATGAAAGGCATAGAGTTCAACTTGGTCGGATTTGATGGTGACGGTTCAGGTATGGCAGCTCTTCTTGGCGGGCACGTGGAGGTCATGCCAATAAGTATGATGGGTGCTGGTACTGTGGATTTGATCAAGAGTGGGAAGCTTCGGCCCTTAGCGGTCGTCAGCGATAAGAGAGTCGAACAGCTTCCTGATGTGCCCTCCATCGTTGAGATTTATCCTGAATTTTCCCAATACCTCCCTATTGGTCACTTCTATGGGGCTTTTGTCAAAAAAGGAACTCCGCAGTCTATAGTTGATACGCTGAAGGTCGCTTATATGCAGGCTGTTAAAGACCCCTCATTTGTTGATTTTATTAAAAGATTAAATGGTATTCAGCTGGCTATTTCGGGAGCGGAGGCAGATGCCTTCTTGAAGAAAAATCAATCTAACGTAACGTGGTTACTAGAGGAAGCTGGTGTCACTAAAATTTCACCGGCTGAACTTGGAATTCCCAAACCTTAGACCCCATGTAAGGGAGGTACCCTCTCAAAGGAGGGGCCTCCCTTGGAAAGGAGCTTTGAATTCCATGCCTCAAAAAACGAGTCAAATCAAAAGAAACCCAGGAGAAGTGTGTTTCGCTGCTTTATTTGTCCTTTTTGGTGTATTGGGATATTACTTTGCTTTGGATATGACCAGCGGTAGCTACTCGTCACCGTCGGTTGCGCCTAAGATAGCCTCTTCAGTCATTATATTCATGGGGTTTATAGAACTTCGAAAAAGTATAAAAAAACTTAGGAAAAACTTTAAATCCGAGGGGCTTTTTGTCTTTCTTTTTACTAGGGAAGTCTTCTTTGTGCTTGTGTTGCTGGGGTTATATTCTATCTTTCTACCGGTTCTTCATTTTCCTTTGGGATCATTTCTTTTCCTTTTGTTTTCTCTTCTTTTTCTCCATCGTTGGAAGGAAATTGGCCTTTGTTTTGCTATATCAGTAGGTACAGTAACAACGCTCGTTGGAATATTTAAGTATGTTTTTCAAGTGGTTCTTCCATGATTTTAGTTTTTAGATAAGAATGAAAGGGAGAAAAACAGATGGAGCAGCTACACGGTTTTATAGCACCGTTGCTGAATCCCCAGATGATAGCTCTAGTATGGCTAGGAGTGGTAGCTGGCGTTTGGGTTGGAGCAGTTCCTGGGCTGTCGGTTACCATGGCTAGTGCCCTATTGATTTCTTTTACTTTTTCGTGGCAGCTTAACAACGCTTTGGCGTTGATATGTGGCGTTTTTGTAGGGGGTGTGTATGGAGGAGCGATTACGTCAATCCTTCTCAACATCCCCGGAGCTCCTGCTGCTATCGCTGCTGGATTTGACGGGTATCCTCTGGCTAAAAAGGGAGAGGCGGGCAGAGCCATTGGATTAGTGACAACAGTATCCATCTTTGGTGGGCTGCTTGGTATAGCTGTCCTGGCGGTTGCTGCTCCTATCGTCGCGAACTTTGCTTTAAAAGTGGCCCCTAGGGATTATTTCCTTCTTGCTTTGATGGGACTTCTTCTTATTGGAAGTATCGGTAGCGATGATCCAGCCAAAGGGGTACTTGCCGGTGCGGTTGGAGTTCTTCTCAGTATGGTGGGTATGGATCCTTCGACCGGGGAGCTTCGATATACGTTTGGCAACGTGTATCTGATGGCCGGAATTAATTTTATAACAGCGATGATTGGGCTTTTTGGACTCTCGGAAGTTCTTTTTCAGTTAAGGGATCCCTACAAGGCAGCTGTCAAACAGAAACTGAACAAAGTTGTTCCAGATTTGAAAACGTTTTTTAAACACCTTCCTCTTACGCTTCGGTCTAGTTTGTTGGGGGTTTGGATAGGGGCCCTTCCAGGAACAGGAGGAGATGTAGCTGCTTTGTTGGCCTACGATCAAGCGAAACGTTCAGTTGCTCATCCAGAATGTCCTTTTGGGGAGGGAGCAATCGAGGGAGTCATAGCCCCCGAGTCGGCAAATAAGGGCGCTATAGGAGGTGCTTTTATTCCCATGCTGACTCTGGGTATTCCAGGTGACGCTGTTACAGCAATCATCATTGGAGCTCTGTTTATTCACGGTCTTAAACCGGGGCCCATGTTGATGATCGAAAATCCTGATATTTTTTGGATGGTTATTTCCTTGCTTCTTATGGGAAATATCGCTCTTCTTACTATTGGGCTCTTGAGTGTCAGAATTTTTAGTAAAATAATAGAGATCCCTAAAAAAATCATTCTTCCTGTTGTAGTCATTTTATCAATTATTGGAACCTATTCAATTCAAAATAGCCTTATGGATGTGTTTTGGATGATAGGTTTTGGTGTCTTAGGATATTTCATGAAAATCTATGGCTATAGTACTGCTCCTATGGTTCTAGGTATCATCCTTGGGCCATTACTCGATTCCAATTACCGCAGAGCAATGCAGTCCGTTGGAGAGTGTTTTTTACCGTTTATTTTGGATTTTATTAGAAATCCATTATCTCTTTTTCTGACTTTATGTATCGTGTATTTGGTGATTTCTCAGAGCTCTTGGTGGATAGCTTGGCGTCAACAAAAAAGTTGTGCTAAGTAATTATAAATTTATTCTGAATATTAGGGGTTTTATAAAAATAATTTGGAGGATTGTCGTGATTAAGAATAAGACTTTTTGGGCTGATACAGAATTTTTTGGCCTTCTTGGTCACCCTGTAAGGAAATCGATCTCTCCGGCCATTCATAACGCCAATTTTAAGTCTCTGGGGCTGAATGCGATCTACACTCCATACGAAACTACAGTTAAAACCCTCCCCAAGGTTATGGATGCTTTGGAGTCTATGCGTTTTAAAGGACTGAACGTGACCATGCCTCTCAAGCAAGAAATCATACAATACCTTGATGAGTTGGATGAGCTAGCCTCTCTTTGTGATTCCGTCAACACAATTTACTGGAGGAATGGGAAAGTTTGTGGTTCAAACACTGACGGAATTGGTTTTGTTCATGCTCTGAAGACGCAGGGCGAGTTTGATCCTGTAGGGAAACACTGTCTTCTCTTTGGGGCTGGAGGGGCAGCGAGAGGTGTCGCTTTTGCTTTATGTGGTGCAGGACTAAAATCCATTTCTCTTTGGGGAAGAAGAGCTGATTACGACATGATTCAAAGATTAGCCAGTGACCTGAATGCGTATCGTTCGGATGTTTGTAAGGTCCAATCCACTGAACCTGGATATATTCCGCGACTCCTTAAAGAAAATGAATTGGTCATAAATGCAACTCCCGTGGGTATGGCACCCAGCATTGATAATGTCATATTTGATACCTCGTATTTAGAGAGGCAGCACATGGTTTGCGATTTAGTCTATGTACCCCACGATACACAATTGATACGTGAAGCTGAGGCCAGAGGGGCGAGGACTCTCATGGGCTATTGGATGACTATTTGGCAGGGGGTAGAGTCTTTTCGTTGCTGGACTGGGGGCAAGGAGCCTGACGTAGAGGTCATGACTAAGACCATGCTGGAGTACTTGAAGAGAAAAGAGGAGTAGTCGTGTTGTTTAGCGCTCTGCCTGATGAGGTCATTATATGCGAGGTCGGGCCAAGGGATGGTTTGCAGAATGAAAAGATGCTCCTTTCCGTGGAACAGAAGGTTTCCCTTATAGAAGGCATTGTTGATGCTGGAGCCCAGTGTGTAGAGATTGGGGCCTTTGTCCATCCTAAGGTAGTACCCTCAATGGCTGATAGTGACGAGGTTGTGAAGAGGCTTGGTGAAGAACCGTATGGTGTGGAATATAGAGGTTTAGCGCTTAATCTTAGAGGTGTTGAAAGGGCATATGAGGCTGGCCTCACTAGAGTCAAAGTATCTGTTTCTGCTAGTCCAACGCATTCGAGGCAAAACAGCAATGCCAGTCCTGAAGAGGTGATGGTTGGTTTTGAAAGATGTGTTGCTTTTTGCCTTGAAAAGGGCGTCGGCCTGAGTGGGGCGATCTCGACGGCTTTTGGCTACTCTGTGGAAGGAGTTATTCCTCTAGATTCTATCTATCCTATCGTCGATGCCTATCTCAATCTGGGAGTAAGTGAAATATCCATGTCGGATACCACGGGAATGGCCCATCCTAAGCAGGTTTACCAATATATGAGTGCACTCATCAATCGTTATCCCTCTGTTACTTGGACGGCCCATTTTCATAATACGAGAGGAATGGCGTTGGCCAACATATATGCTGCTTTGAACGCTGGAGTGTCTCATTTTGATTCCTCTTTCGCTGGACTGGGGGGATGTCCTTTCGCTCCTGGAGCATCAGGTAACGTAGCCACTGAGGATGTTGTCAACATGTTGGAAACTATGGGGGTCAAGACTGGATTCAATATCGATAAAGTTCTTGCCGTGGCCAGAATGGTTGAGGGCTATGTTGGACACCCTGGGGATAGCTTCATGCTGAAGGTTTGTCAACGCTAATATGAACATGAATGTTATTTGTCAGTTATGAATGAAGGGCGGCTTGACGATGAAACAAATCTCGATAGGTATCATTGGGAGCGGTTTTGCATCTCATCTTCACTGTAAATATATGTCTCAGGTTGCTGGGGTATCTCTTCGGATGAAATCTATAGCAGATATTGATCTCGAAAAGGCTAAGAATGTCGCGGATCTGTATGGATTTGATTCCTACTACGAGGATTACAGGCGTATGTTGGATGATCCAGACATAGATGTTATCCACATTTGTACGCCACCTTTTTTGCACTCTTCCATGGTTTCGGAGGTCTTGTCGTCTGGTAAACACGTGATCTGTGAAAAACCTCTGACCGGTTATTTTGGAAAAGGAGAAGATTGTTCTCTCATTGGCGATACGGTGCCTAAATCGGTGATGTTTGAAGAGGTACAGAAGGAACTTGCCGAGATTGAGGAATCTGTGCGTTTAAGCGATAAGATATTCATGTATTCTGAGAATTATGTTTACTCGCCTAATGTTCAAAAAGCAGCTGAAATACTCCATGCTAAAAAGAGTAAAATATTATTTATGAAAGGAGAGGAGAGTTTAAAGGGATCAACATCTCCTGTTGCTGGCTCTTGGGCTAAGACTGGCGGAGGCTCTCTTATCCGTGTGGGATGTCACCCTCTTGGAGGAATCTTGTGGCTGAAGAAAGAACAGGCCAAGGCCAGAGCCGAGGTGATCGGGGTGAAAAGTGTATTATGTGACACGGCAAGGCTTACCCCGTTTCTTAGTGATTATGAACATAGGCATATCGAAGTTAGACCTGAGGACGTGGAGGATTTTGCCTCTTTGATCGTTACTTTTACGGATGGCACTAAAGCTTTGATCATAGCAGGAGACGTAATGCTTGGAGGTACAAAGAACTATGTTGAAATATATTCAAACGATTCTGTTTTGAATTGCAAGATAACTCCTTCAAATAATTTGAATAGTTACATACTAGATGAAGATGGTCTTGAGGGGGTGTACATATCGGAGTTATTGCCCTCAAAGATCGGTTGGCAAAGGCCTTTTGTTGCGGAGGGTGTTCTCCGGGGGTACGTTGGTCAGTTTCAGGATTTCATGGAGTGTGTTGCTACGGGAAGAAAGCCCCTTTCTGATTTTGACTTGGCAAGACAAGTTACGGAAGTGATATATGCTGGATACCTCTCAGCTGAAGAGGGCAGGTCGGTAGAGATCTGAAAAGTTGCCTGCTCCACGGTGACTGATAAAAGACGTTATGTTGAAGCAATGATTATTTTAATTTTGGTCTTTGTGTCTGCTGAGAGGTCGCTGGGCTGTCAGTGCCGTTTAACAGCTTTTCGGAGGTGATGTTCGTGAGGATTTTGATATGGCTGGACGACCACCTTGAGGAGTATGTATTGAGCGGCCTTCTCGTGATGATGGCTAGTATTGTGATTCTCCAGGTATTCATGAGATATGTATTTAACAACTCACTATCATGGGCTGAGGAGGCTTCTCGGTATGCTTTTGTTTGGTCTGCCTTAGTTAGCATAGGTTATAGCATTAAACAGAAAAACATATTGAGTGTGGAGACGTTGATTGATTTGCTCCCCGTAACTCTCGGGAGGTCTTTAGTAAGGCTGAACAATTGTATTGTGTTCTTTTTCTTCAGTTATATGTTTATTGCCTCGACACCGGTGTTGCAGAAGATTATCAGAAGTAACCAAACAAGTCCGGCTTTAAAAATCCCTATGGGTTGGGTCTATCTGTCTGCGTCGGTAGGTTTCCTTCTCGCTACTTTACGAGCGGGGCAGCGTTTACAGGTTTATTTTAGACAATCAAACAAAGAGGGGAGGAATGAAGGGTGATTTTGTCGATGCTGATTATTCTCCTCTTTGGTCTCATTTTAGGGGTGCCTATCGTTGTGGCACTAGGTTTTGCCACGATCCTTCCGTCATTGTTTGATCCGTCTTTTACCGCCAACATACAGTACGTTATACGTTCTATAGTCAGTTCGTTGGACAGTACTCCGATGCTTGCAATCCCTCTTTTTATTCTTTCGGGAAATATCATGACTAGGGGAAAAATTTCCGAAAAACTTTTTAATTTTTTTGCCTATTTTATAGGAGATCGCACGGCTGGGCTTCCTATAACCACCATAGTTACCTGCCTCTTTTATGGAGCTATCTCCGGGTCAGGGGTTGCCACTACTGCGGCGGTGGGAGGTATGGCTATACCTTTTTTGATATCTCTCGGTTACGACAAAGTTTATTGTGCTGCTTTGATAGCTACTGCAGGTAGTCTAGGTGTCATCATCCCCCCGAGCATACCGTTCGTAACCTATGGTGTCGTTACTGGTGTATCTATCGGTAGCCTTTTCGTGGCTGGTATTATCCCGGGCATCGTTATAGGGGTGAGTCTCATGGTTTATGCCTATATCTATGCTAGGCTCCATGGCGAAGACAAGGAGAGAATAGCTAAGAAAGTTCAGGAGCTGAGAGCCTGTGAGTTTATAGTTTTGCTGAAGCAAAGTTCTTGGGCACTCTTTGCTCCGGTCATTATTCTTGGGGGAATCTATGGAGGCATAGTAACCCCTACGGAGGCTGCGGCAGTTTCCGTTTTTTATGCGTTGTTTGTCTGTCTCGTAATTTATAAAAGCCTCTCCTTCAAGGAACTCGGCGCGGTATTGGTAGAAACGGTAAGATCGTACTCTCCCATAGTTGTCCTCTTGGCCTTAGCGATTGTCTTTGGTCGTATTCTGGCCTTGCTTCAGGCTCCAGTAATGTTGAAGAATTTTGTACTCTCAAACTTTGCAGAAAATAAGTACGTTTTTCTTTTGGCTATTGATGTCATTCTTCTTATATTGGGTATGTTCATGGATGTTGGACCGGCCATAGCTGTCCTTGCGCCTATGCTCCTGGCCTCTGCAGTCGCCCTAGGCATAGATCCTATACACTTGGGTATCATTATGGTGGTTACCTTAGCTGTAGGCATGGCAACGCCTCCCTTTGGAGTGGACCTTTTTGTGGCCGCTCCTTTAATAAAAGAGCCGGTTATCAAAGTAGGGATGAAGGCTGTCCCTTTCATTATGGCTTTTATTGTTGCCTTGCTTATTATCACATATGCTCCTAGCATGAGTCTGTTTTTTTTGTAGTTTAAATTTTGTTTTTAAGGGAGGTAGTTCAAGCTTCATTGACCTCAGATTGTTTCTGGAGATCTGCAGAAGGTCTTGGGGGCCATAAAATAAAAGGAGGGTGATTTAGATGTGCAGTAATATTTTTAAGCCTTTGTTTGTGCTGTTGATGGTTGTATTGATCGTCAGCTTTGGATTGTCTGGAGACAGTCTGGCTGCTCCTAAATATACGCTGCAGCTGGCGGGAGCGTATCCGTCTACAGGGGGTACACCAAGGGCTTTAGCCACGGAAAAGATCAAGGAGCTTATCGAAACCAAGTCGGGTGGTAATATCACGGTTAACATATATCTCGATAACCAGCTTGGTGGGGATAGGGAAATTCTTGAGTCATGCCAGTTTGGAGATATTGCTATGGTCTCTCAAACTACAGCTCCTCAAGTCGCTTTTATCCCTGAACTAGCGATTTTTGATATTCCTATGCTTTTTGACGATTTGTATATTGCGAAAAAAGCTTTATCTGGGGCTCTACGGCAAGAGCTGAACAGGTGGTATGAAAAAGCGGGGTTTAAATTGCTTCTTTTTGAACCGATTTACTACCGCGAAACGACGAGCAGAAAATCCCTCAAGCGAGTCGAAGATTTTAAAGGTTTGAAAATACGTACAATGGAGAATGAATATCACCTGGCCTTCTGGGAAGCTCTTGGTGCCAATCCCACACCGCTTAATTTTGCGGAACTCTACGTTGCGTTGCAGCAAGGTCTCGTGGATGCTCAAGAAAATCCGTACGAGGTTATCTGGGCTGCAAAATTCTATGAGGTACAGAAAAAACTCGTGAATACTCATCACATTGCGTTCATCCTAAGCATTGTTATGAACAAGGATAAGTATGATGAGATGCCCAAGGCCTATAAGACGACAATTGATGAGAGTATGGAGGAGGTCGCCGATTTCCTGTTTTCTCTCGCGAAGTCCCAAAATGACGGAATGCTTGTTGAGCTTGAAAAGGTCGGTATGGGTGTTGAGACCCCAGATGCAGAATTGAAAGAGGAGTTGCAAAAAGCTGCTGCTGTCGTTGAAAAAATGATCCGAAAGAAGGTCGGCAACGCTGCGGTGGATTCTCTTATGCGGTCCGTTGAAGAAGCAAAGAAATAGTTTTGTGCAAATTATGACGTTATGTTGGGTTTGTTGAAAATATTTTTCATAAAACCTTAAGGGGGGAGCAGGATGAGGAAGTTTTTTGTTTCGATTTGTTTTTTGCTTATTAGCGTAAATCTTTGTTTTGCTGCATATCCTGATAAGAACTTGCATGGTTACATAATGTGGGGGGCTGGCGGAGCTATGGATAACGTGGCCCGTGCTATTACGCCCCTAGTAGAAGAGTATCTGAACAGAAAAATCATATTGCAAAATCGAACTGGTGCTACAGGAGCTGTAGCTACGACTTTTGTTGCAAATCAACCTTCAGATGGATATACGATCCTTTTTGGAGCGGAAAATCCTAATCTGTATAAAGTGACGGGTTTGTCTCAAATTGATTATGATCAATTCGACCCCGTGTTGTTGATGATGGCTAATGTCGGTGTTGTCATGGTTGGCAAAGAATCTCCTTATAAAAATTACAAAGATCTTATAGACGCTGCCAAATCTGGAAAAATCATAAAGATGGGCTCTACCGGCCCTGGTGGGTTACCCTTTGTGGCGAATACAATGATAGAGAAAATTCATGGTATAGGCTCTTTCAGCAAAGTCCGTTTTGACGGCGAAGGTCCTTGTATCACTGCCTTGATGGGAGGGCATATTGATGCGGTTGTTGTCGGGGTGCTTGCTGGAGAGAGCTTTATAAAATCCAGAGCGCTGAAAGGGTTAGCTGTCCTTTCTACCAAAAGGCTACCGGAGATGGATATGGTCCCCGCTGTGACAGAATTTTTCGATGCCTATAAAGACTATCTTCCTTGGGGAGCCTTTTTTGGAGCTTTTGTTAAGAAGGGGACTGCGGAAGATAGATTAGCTGTACTTCGAAGTGCTTTTGTGAAAGCATATGAAGATCCTAGATTTGATGAACTGGCTAAAAACATGGGAGGTGTAAAGCTTGGATTAACAGGTATAGAGGCTAGAAAGTATATAGAACAAAATAAATCCGTGAGTGCGTGGCTTCTTTATGATGCTGGAGGAGCTAAATTTTCTCCTGATTCTTTTGGGATAAAAAGGCTTGAGGATTAGTCATTAGTATAGTTTTGTGTTCATAGAGTGCATTAAATATCTTAGTTTTTCTGCCACCGGGATTCAGTCGATCCGGTGGCAGAAAACCATGTGGCCTGGTTCGATCTCTCTTGGAATTGGTACGGAGTCGGCACACAGAGGAAGGGCGCGAGGGCAGCGGGTTCGGAAGCGGCATCCAGAAGGGGGATCCATGGCGCTTGGGACTTCCCCCTCCAGGGGCGAAGCGTTCAGAATATGGCCGCCCGAAAGCTTGGGAACGGCTGAAAAAAGGGCCTCTGTGTAGGGATGGCAGGGATTGGCAAAAATTTGTGTCGTATCGCCTGTTTCGGCGATACGCCCTAGATACATGATGGCTACCCGGTCACTGATGTGACGTACCACTGACAGGTCGTGAGCGATAAAAAGGCACGAAAAGCCGTACTCCTCTCGAAGGTCCATGAGCAGATTCAGGATCTGGGCCTGGATGGAGACATCCAGGGCTGAGACCGGCTCATCCGCGACGATGAGCTCAGGCTCTACGGCCAGAGCCCGGGCAATTCCGATCCTCTGGCGTTGTCCACCACTGAACTGATGAGGGTATCGACCGGCTTGTTCGGGTCGGATGCCCACCCGTTGCAGAAGGGCCAGGGCACGTTTATCTGCTTCCGCAGCGGTGCTCGCAGTTCCATGGAACAGCATGGGTTCGGTCAGGATCTCCCGTACCGGCTGGCGAGGGTTCAAAGAGGCGTAGGGGTCCTGAAAGATCATCTGAATATGTTTTCTGAGCGGGAGCATCTGATGTTTCGTGTATGCCGTTATGTCGGTTCCGTTGTAGAGTATTTTGCCCCCCTTGGGAGGCAGCAGCTTGATGACCGTACGGGCTACCGTGGACTTGCCGCAGCCCGATTCTCCCACCAGGCTGAAGACCTGTCCTCTGTCGATTTCGAAGCTGACTCCGTCAACGGCACTGACGACACGGGGCCGGCGGATCAGACGCCCTCCCTCGAAGCGAAGAGTCCCGAGCATCCCTGTATCAAGTTCGAAGGCCTGCACCAGGTTGTGAACCTCCACCAAGGCCATTTCAATAGACCTCCTTTGGTTCGTATGTACTCAATTCTTGGAGAGGAAAGTGGCAGCTTATTACGTGTCCTCGTTGTCTTTCGATGGTAGGGGGCTCATGAGTTTGGCAGATATCTCGTGCCTTGGGGCAGCGAGGAGCGAAATTACAGCCCTTCGGAAGATCGAACATGTTTGGCACGATTCCCGGGATTGTCTCAAGCCGGTGGTTGGCTGCCGCCATATCGGGAATGGACTGGAGGAGCCCCCTGGTATATGGATGAGCGTTTTTGTCGATGATGGTTCTCGTATCGCCCGATTCCACGATTTTGCCACAGTACATGACGTTGACCCTATCCGCGACCTCGGCGACTACGGCCAGATCGTGGGTAATTAGGATTAAAGAACGCTCTTTCTCCCGAACCAAGCGGACCATGAGGCGGAGAATCTGAGCTTGAATCGTCACGTCCAAAGCCGTTGTCGGTTCGTCGGCGATGATGAGTCGGGGGTCGGCTGCCAAGGCAATGGCGATGACTACCCGCTGTCTCATGCCACCACTGAACTGATGGGGGTAGTTGTTCAGACGACTTTCCGGGTTCGAAATCCCCACTGCCCGGAGCTGTTCCACGCAGGCTAGTCGTCGTTCCTTTCGGTTCATGGAGGTGTGGAGTCGGAAAGATTCCTCCAGCTGCTGTCCCACGGTATATACGGGGTTCAGGGATGTCATAGGATCCTGGAAGATCATGGCCATCTCCTTTCCCCTCAGCTGATTCATGTCTCTCTCTGAAAGATTCATCAGATCTTTGCCGTCGAAGAAAATCTCTCCAGACTCTATTCTCCCGGGCTCATCGATGAGCCGAATGACGGAAAAGCCCGTGACGGATTTTCCCCCTCCTGATTCGCCCACCACTGCTAAGACCTCACCCTTTTTGACGTCGAACGAGACGCCGTCCACGGCCCGTACCACGCCCTTAAAGGTGTGGAAGTAGGTTCGGAGGTCGCGAACCGTAACGAGAGCCTCCCTCTCTCGTTTTGCTTCTCCGTTTGCAGAGCTTTCTGTTTTTTGTCTGTGCCTGAGATCCATCGCAATCACCTCAGTTTGGGGTTCATTTCGTCCCGCAGGAAATCCCCCAGCAGGTTGATCCCGAAGACGATGATCATGATGTAAAGCCCCGGCAGGATGGAGACCCACCACAAGCCACTGTAGAGAACGGTGAAGCCCTCGTTGCAGAGCATACCTAAAGATGGACGAGTGACGGGAACGCCCAGGCCCAGAAAACTCAAGCTGGCCTCGGTTAAGATGAAGGAGCCGACCTGGATTGTGGACAAAACGATGACCGACGCGAAGACGTTGGGAAGGACGTGACGGCGAAGAACCCGTCCGTCCGGCAGTCCAATCACCTGCGTTGCCTCAATGTACTCGTTTTTCTTGACGGAGAGGGTCTCTCCTCGAACCGTTCGGGCGTAGCGAACCCAGCCAACCAGGGTGAGGGCGAGAAGAATATTCATGACGCCTCGTCCTAAAACGGACATAAGAAACAGGGCGATGAGCATGGATGGAAACGAGAGCTGGATGTCGGCGATGCGCATGATGAACCCGTCGATCCGACCTCCGTAGTATCCGGCGATTAGCCCCAGGGTGATTCCGAGAACACTCGCCATAAGCGTTCCCATTATGCCGATGAAAAGCGAGACTTGGCTGCCGTAGACGATAGCACTCAGTATGTCTCGTCCCTGCTGGTCCGTCCCGAGCACGAAGGGCATGGAGCCCCCGTTCGACCAGATTGGTGGTTTGTAGGCGTCACCCAGTTGAAGGGCCGAGAGATCGTAGGGGTTTTGGACGGTGAGTAAAGGGCCCACAATAGCGACGAGCGTGACAAAGATGACGATGACTGCTCCTATCATTGCCAATCTGGAATGGGTAAAGCGAGACCAGCCCTCGGATTCTTTCAAGAGGCGCCATGGGTTTTTTTGTCGTACAGGAGTCATGATAAGCCCTCCCTAGCGTAGGTCGATCCGAGGATCGATGAAGACATACAGGATGTCAACCATGAAGTTTATGAGCACGAAGAGAATCGCCACGAACAGTATGTAGGCCGCCACTATGGGACGATCAGCGCTATAGATGGCGTCCACCAGCAGCTTGCCCATTCCAGGCCACGCGAAGATGGTCTCCGTGATGGTGGTAAAGGCGATTAGCCCTCCCAGCTGGAGACCGAAAATCGTTACAACGGGGATCAGCGTGTTCTTGAGGGCGTGTCCGAAGAGCAGGGAACGTCGGGAGACTCCTTTGGATCGGGCAAACTTGATGTAGTCCTGTTTCATGGTTTCCTGCATCCCGGCTCTTGTGAGACGCATGACCGTGGCGATGTTCCCCAGTGCCAGAGTGACTGCTGGTAACAAAATGTGAGACCAACCGTTTGCCGTGGCCAAACTGGTTCGAATGCCCAGGATGGTGCCCACATCCCCCCGTCCCGACACGGGGAGTATACCCAAGTGGAGGCTGAAGAAATAGATCATCACCATCCCTGCCCAGAAGGACGGCATGGATATACCGGCAATGGAGAAGCTCATGACGGTCTTACTGAAAAGTGACCGGGGATAGGCTCCGGCCAGGACACCGCAGGGAATGCCAACAACGGCGGAGAGCAGAACAGCAGTCAATACCAGTTCAAGGGTGGCGGGCAAGCGCTCTACGATCAGGGCCAGGGCGGGCAGATGATACATGTAGGATTTGCCGAAGTTACCGCTTAAGGTGTTTTTTATGAAGATCCCGTACTGGACTGGCAAGGGCTTATCCAGTCCCAGAGCCTGGGTAGCTGCCTGAATCTCCTCTGGGGTGGCGCTCTCACGAAGCATCAGGTATACGGGGTTTCCCATGACGCTGGTGAGGACGAAGACGATCAGCGAGACGACGAACAGAACGATGATAAGCTGAATCAAGCGTTTTACGATGAACTGAATCACGCAGTCACCTCCGTGGATTTGATACGTAGAAAAGACCCCGTCGACGAGAAGTCGACGAGGTCTGTAGTGTAAGGTTTAGGATGTTCTGTATCCCCGCCGTCTATTTGAACTCAATGTCCCATGCGTAGATGAACTTATCCTTCCGAGGATGGTAAACGATACGTTTCCCGTAGGCGTAGATGTCCTCCTGGAAATGAAGCGGGATGTACGAGACGTCGTCAGCTGCCATTTTCCAGACCTTTTTCATGATCTCGTCTCGCTCGTCAATGCTCTTTGAGGCCAAAGCTTTGTCGATCATGGCGTCAATCTTGGGGTTGAGGTAGAAGCCTCGATTGACGCCTCCAAACCCCTTCTTGACCGCTGTGCCGTCCTGATTGAAGCTGTAGAGCAGATCCTTGGCGAGAAGAACGCTCTCCCCTACCGAATCGGCCCATCCTGTCATGCAGAGATGGGTATTATCGCCCTCTCTGTTTGATGTGCTGATGTAGGTGAAGAAAATGGATCGTGACATGAGGTTAGGGTTAACCTTTATGCCCACCTTCTCCAGATATCCTGCGATGGCACCGGCTATGGCAGCGTCATTGACGTAACGATCGTTGGGGGCATCAAGGGTCAACTCGAAACGGTAGCCGTCCTTCTGGCGTGGATATCCTGCCGCATCCAGGAGTTTTTCCGCCAACTTGGGGTCGTATGCAAGGCGCTTGATATCTGGGTTGTAGCCGTTCAGCCCCTTCGGAACATAGGATGCTGTCAGCGTGGCGTATCCGTTCATGATCTTGGCGACGATCTCATCCTCGTTGATCGCTCTGTAGATGGCCTCCCGGACTTCCCGCTTCTTCAGCGGATTAGAGCCGTCAGGGGCTTTTATAGGCATGGTCGCATTGGGGGATGGGGTGTCAGTCCAGCCGGCAAGGTTCAGGTAGATGACTCTCAGACTGGGTTCTGAGACCACGGTAACGTTTTTGTTGGCCTTCAGCATGTCCACGTTGCGAACAGGCACGTCGGAGATGAGATCCACCGCTCCAGAGATCATGTTGGCCGTTCGGGTTCCCTCGTTGGTGATGGGTTTGAATGTCACCGTTTCAACTTCAGGAATATCTCCCCAGAAGGCGTCGTTGCGCTTCAGAACGAGTCGATCACCCCGTACATGTTCCTCCACCGTATAGCGTCCCGTCCCGACGGGGTGCAGTGCGATCCAGTCGTCGTCGTGGGATTGGCAGGTCTCTGCGTCGAGCATGACCAAGTCCTTGAGGTGAGAGAGAAGAAGAGTATTGGGAGAAGAACAGACAATCTTCACCGTGTGGTCGTCGACCTTCTCGTAGCTTTTTACGCCAGCGAGGCAATAGGTAAAAGCGGACTTCCCCTGACGACGAGATCGGTCAAACGTAAAAAGAACATCATCTGCAGTGAAGTCGTTGCCGTTGTGGAACTTTACGCCCTTTCGCAGATGGAGCGTCCAGACGGTAGAGTCCTCTGATAGTTCCCAACTCTGGGCCAATGCTGGAACGAGCTGAAGGTCCTTGTTGGGCATCATAAGACGATCGAAGATATGGTCGTTGATGGCGTTGGTTATGGTCTCGTTCAATACGTAGGGATCCAGGGAATGGACGTCCCCCGTGAGTCCGATTACCACGCCCTTGCTTGCTGCTGATGCGCTCAGGGCAAAAACGAACATGAAAAACAGAGAACAGAACACCCTTTCGCGTAGCCTTCTTCTTTTTGTCATCCTGACAACCCCTTTCCGGTTTTTTGGGGCCATGCCCCTCTCGTCGTTGAAGTGCAAAACATTACTATTATAGCGCATCTTCCATGGATTTTGGTCGTTTTTGTACAGAGACATTGTAGTGAGTGACGTTTTTTGTATCGCTTCAGTTCCTTTTGTGTTGGGATCATCACTTGACTCTATCCCCTCCGAGCGGAATAAAAAATCGAAGCTTCAAGGTTAGGTTAAAATGCTTTGCTGGCTTGTGTGGGGAGGCTGTAGAGCATATGGTGTACATTATGGGATATAATAAACGCGGTGTTTCCCCCAAGAAATGTGTGGGGGGGATGCCCGAACTGATCACCAGAAGGAGAGATCGAGAGTATGTCGTTTACCGTACGAATAAAAGGCGTTCCCGATATGCGCTGTGAGATGCCACTCTCCGGCCAGGGGGTTTTGGCGTCCAGTGGGCTGTATAAAAACCGCAATATTGTGGCTTGGCGGGTGAATAACTACCTTCGCCCTCTGGAATGGACCGTCGACAGCGATGCGTCCGTGGAGTTTGTGGATACGTATTCTTTTGAGGGAACCACAATTTACAGAAGCTCTCTGAGTTTTCTCCTTCTTCTGGCCGCTCGAAAAGCTTTGGGCCGGCGTTTGTTTATACGCCATTCCATCTCGGAGGGGCATTTCTGGGAGTGTGCTGACGGGGAGGTCTCCGAGGACGATCTGGCCGCCATCGTCGAGACTATGAGAGATTTGGTCTCCATGGATATCCCAATAACCCGCGAGGTAATTTCCCTGGACAAGGCCTGCCGCATTTTCGAGCGTCAGGGCAATCCCGAGAAGGGGCGATTGTTCTCACGAGCCTATGCCGATCCCATCGAGGTGTATCGGTGTCTGGATATGTACGGCTTTTTTTATTGTCCCCTGGTGCCTTCTACGGGCTACTTAAAAAACTGGGATTTGAAGCTTCTGCCGCCTGGTATGGTCCTTCAGTTTCCGACAGTGTCTTATCCAACCTCTCTTCCGCCTTTCCAGGCGTCGGTGCAGCTCTCTGGGGTTTTCCTGGAGTATGCCAACTGGTTGCGGACCATGGGAATCAGTACTATGGTCAATTTGCACGATGCTATAGCCGCTGGACGAGGCCAGGAGCTTATGCTTATCTCCGAGGCTTTCCATGCTCAGAGGCTCAGTCAGCTGGCTGATGCCGTTGTGCAGCGCGAGGCCCGGGTTGTCTGTATCGCCGGGCCGTCGGCCTCTGGAAAGACCACTCTCTCGAAGAGGCTCAAGATTCAGCTTCAGGTCTGCGGAAAGCGGCCGGTTACCTTGTCTCTGGACGATTATTTTGTCGATAGGGATAAAACTCCTCTGGATGAAAAAGGCGAGTATGATTTTGAGGCTCTGGAGGCCTTGGATCTGGAGCTTCTCAATATCCAGCTCAAGGACCTGTTGGAGGGTAAGGAGGTTCAGCTCCCTCGCTTTGATTTCATCATGGGATCTCGAAAGGAAGGACCTGTCCTTCAGCTTGAGCCCGACGATGTGTTGATCATCGAGGGGATTCACGGTTTGAATGATCGGGTAACTCAGGCGGTTGATAAAGGGGAGAAGTTCCGAATTTTTGTCTCCCCCCTGACCGGTGTCAACCTGGATCGCCAGAATCGGACGAGTACGACGGATAACCGCCTGTTTCGTCGGATGATCCGGGATCATCGAACGAGAGGACACAGCCCTGAGGAGACTCTGAAACGGTGGCCGTCGGTGATTCGAGGTGCTCAAAAATACATCTTTCCATATCAAAAACACTCGGATGCGATGTTCAATTCGGCGCTTCTCTACGAGCTGCCTGTTCTCAAGGGCTATCTTGAGCCCCTGCTGCAGACTGTCCCCGAGATGTCGTCGGTCTTTGGTGAGGCTCGGCGACTTTTGTCCCTGATGCGATTCGTTCCTCCCTTGCCTTCGGACACTGTTCCGAACGAGTCCATTCTGCGGGAGTTCATAGGGGGAACTCTTTTCGAGGATTGAGTCTACGAACCTCTGTGTTCATGTACTCTTCATGCTGGATGATGACGCTCGAACCATAATCAAGGTGGAGCTCGGTGGCGACGGAGAGGTTTTCGGGTACGGACTGTAGCTCATCCATTGAACCGGTATCGGGAAACACGATGCCCGAACATCCTGTTTTGTGGTTTCCTAGGGGGGGGTGAGGCCATGGTCAAGGTCACCATGGCGGATGTGGCCCGGGAGGCTAAGGTCAACAAAGCCACGGTCAGCCGGGCTCTTAAGGGAGATCCCCGGATCTCCCCAGTCACTCGTGAGAAGGTCTGGTCTGCTGCCAAGCGCCTGGGGTATCGGGTTGATGCTCTGGCTCGGGGGCTCTCCAGTCGACGGACAGATGTGATAGGTGTCCTGATTCAGGACCTTACTTGTTCATGGGTGGGGCCCTTCTTCGCCGGTGTCGAGCGGGTCCTCAGTCGTCATAGGCTTGAGATGATGATCAAGGAAGCCGATGGAGTTGATGCCTCGACTCTCTCGGCGTTTCAACGTCTTTTGGATCGTAAGGTGGATGGGGTGATCTGGTTTTCGCAGGATCGGATACCGGATGTCGATATCCCTATGGTGGCTGTTGGAGCAGCCTATGGGAAGCCCCAAATGAGAGTCCTTCTTGAAGAGGAGAACGCTCAAAGACTGGGGGGCCTTTTTGAGAGTCCCATCGCTTCGTGGGTTGCTTTGGAGTTGGGACGGCTAAGTGCTCGTGGAATGGTCAACATCATAAAAAAGAGAGGAGTCCGCCCCAGGGAAGTTCGAGTCTCACCGGAACTGACCATGTCGTGTCCTGGAGACGGCCCCTCACCGTGGAAGGAGTCTGAATGAGTATGGTTCAGGATGAAAACCGAAGTTGCCAAGGGTGTCCCAGCGCAGGAGAGTGTTCTGGTTCATCTGGGGATACGTGTTCAGGTGCCCCCAGTCCCATGAAAAAGGGCATCAAGCGGGTGATCGCGGTGGGGAGCGGTAAAGGGGGCGTTGGAAAAAGTTCTGTTGCGGCTCTTCTCGCTGTAGGTTTAGCCAAGAGAGGTTTTTCCGTCGGGATTCTGGACTCGGACATCACCGGTCCATCTATTCCTCAGCTCTTTGGTTTGAGCGGTCGTCTCTCCGCAGGGCCTTCAGGGAAAATCCTGCCCCTTCGCTCAGGAGCCTTGGGGATTGCTGTCGTATCGATGAATCTCCTGTTGGAGAATCCTCAGGACCCCGTGGTTTGGAGGGGACCTCTTATCGGAGAGGTCGTCCAGCAGTTCTGGAACGATGTGATGTGGGATGGCCTGGACTGGTTAGTGGTGGACCTGCCCCCTGGAACGGCTGATGCCCCTTTGACGGTGATGCAGACAGTGGCTCTGGACGGCATGCTGATCGTCACTACACCCCAGGAACTTTCATCTCTCATCGTCGGGAAGCAGGCTCGATTGGCCGAGATGATGAAGATCCCCCTCGTGGGGATGGTGGAGAACATGGCTGTAGCCAGATGTCCTCACTGTGGTCAGGAATTCCCCGTGTTTGGCCCTAGTCATGCAGAAGAAATCCAAAAAAAATTTGGGATTCCGACAGTCGTCAGGATCCCGATCAACTCTGATCTGGCTCTGCTGGGCGATCAAGGGGCTATAGAAACTTTTGATGATGTCGCTCTTTTACGTGCCTTGGTCGACAGTGCCTGCTGTGATTGATGCTTCCACTGGTATAAACGCTTCATCCTCGAGTAGTGAGTCTTCCAGGGTTTTCATGAGCGTGGCGTAGTCGGTATCCTCGGTTCCCGTACAGTCATACACGCTGCTGGCTACGGTGACGGATGTCTGGGGTCTCTTCTCCAGCTCCTCCCGAACTTCGTCAGGGAGCTTTTTCAGCTTGGCGACCGCTGCCTTGCCTCCAGAAAGGGGCGTTTCGGGGAGGAGGACTATGTACGAGCCTCCGCCCATGAAAAAACCCATGTCACACTCTCTGATCTGTCTTTTAACAGATGCTCCATAAAGATCGTAGATGCTCGACTCCCAATCTGTATCTGGTACAACTGACGGATCGTATCGAAGAGAAATTCGAATAAGGAGGATGGAGAGCCAGCGACGGTATCGGAGCGAGCGCTTGATCTCGGCTGGGATCATGGCGTTCGCCGACAGTCTCGAGTAGAGCTCCGAGCCCTTGTGGAACATGTTGTCCGCCGGAGAACTTGTTTTGTCGAGAGAGGGGGGCTCCTCAATGAGACATATCAGCTGGGAGCCGTCGCTCGTGGGACGTCGCAAGATACACCATCCCTTTCCCTGAATATCAGCTCGATCCATTCCCTCGGGGAATAGAAGAGACGCTGGTTCTCCCAGCAGCAGAGATTCCTCAATGTTCAGCAGGTCTACCAAGTCTTGATTAACTTCCGATATGGATCCGTCAGAGGCTATGTTTGCCAATGGCAAAGGGACCTCGCGAAGATGATGTGTCTGGGAGGCCTCTTTACGTGGCGTTTCCTGAACACTCTTCAAAACCGACAGGAATCGCTGTATCAAGAGGATACTTCCTATGCTTGTAAGCCCTAAACCGATCCAGGACAATCCACGGGGGGCTCCAAAACCGAAGGGCAGAGCCAGAAGGACAACCCCTTGTGTCAGAAGCTGCAGGGGCAGCAAAGCCTCGTGGGGGCCACTGTTCAGGCATAAAACGTAGCTCGTGGACAGAACCAGGTAGACCAGAATGATGAACAGCCAAAAGCTTGCTCCTATGTGCACCCTCGCTCTCAAATCCATGGTGGGAAACAGCCCCAGAGCGATGCACAGAGTAATGATCGGAGGTGCCTGGAACCAGGATCCTCGTTTTTGGGGTTTTGACTGTCCGCTCATCGATCTTGGAGAAAAAACATAATAAGCAATCCGTTCAAGCGGTGGTTTTGACGAATTGCTCCGTAAGGGGTAAGGGGAAAAGTCATGAGTTGCTCTCTCCTTTTTTAATCTCTTGTCTTGTTAGTCAAAGAATAAAATGCGTTTATCCGATGGATATCGAATTTCATAGAGTACCGTAATGGTTTTCGATTCCCTGGGATTGACGGGCAGCTCCCAGGTGAGTATTCCCGTCTTGTCGTCTGTGGACGATGGTTGGGGAGCTAGTGTCTTCGTGTGAATTGAGATGGCGCCGTTCACCGATACGGGGATGCGGTCTTTCACGGTCACCTTCTTCTCTGTGGCCGTCCCGTTTGTAATCGTTATGCTGTAGCCCTGGCGGAGTAGCCCTTTGCCGGTCCATGTCTCGTCATTTTCCGTCAACATGTCCTTCCGTTCCACCTGAATGGAGGGAACCGCACCGAAAGAGACGGCGAAACTCTGTCCTCGGACCAGCTTGGGCAGGCCACCGTTCCCCACAAAGTGGCCGTGAGCGTACAGCTGGACTGATGCACCGAGAGCGGGCAGAGGAGCGTGCTTGCATCGGGCCATGAGGACCGCTTGGGGGGAGAGGTAAGGCACGGTCTCAATAGACGTGGTTACGTCGGCGGACCATGTTTCCAACGTGACCGTCACGGGGATCCCGTCGCCCCTAACCGATGAATCTACGGTAAAGATCCGGTCTGACAAGGTCTCCTCAACGACTGGCAGCGCAGAATTCTTTTTGTTCAAAGTCCTGGATACGGTCGTTGGCATGGAATCTGCAAGCATTTTCATGGTACCTTGTTCTGTGGCGCGGGTCTTCCTGTCGCTTCTTATATCCACTGCCAGAGGCGACGGCTCTGCAGGAAAGGTAGTGGCCGTGGACGATACTGACGTGTGGAGGTCTATCGGTCCCTGAAACGGAATTCCGGTCTTTTGAACTATGGTTCCCTGGAGCTTGGCGGTCAGGATATTTGAGTCTGTATCGAGGTCCAGCCTGTACGAAGGGTGCCATCGGGCATGGGGTGTGCGACAGCGAATGGCCAAGGCTCCGCTTCCTGACGTCGTCGCTGTGACGACCGATACCCAATTTCTTTGTTTCGGAAGTCGGTCCTTCAGGATATGCTGGATCGTGACGAGCTCTTTCTTGAACTCATCGACCTCACGTTGTTTCGAGAGCCGCTGAGAGGCCAACTTGGACCGTTCCTTTACGAAAGAGCTCAGATAGTCCGAGAGAGCTGACGGTGCCATCTTGGGCTTAAAGAGAGAGGGATCGTCTAGCATAGCGATGGCTGACGTTAGAGTGTCGATTTTCGCCTGATCGGAGGCGATCCTCGTCTTCAGGTCCTCCGCCTGTCGGAACAGGGGAGTGAGCTCGGAAGGGAGCCAACCGTGGTGAGGTGCCCTCTCCACAGAGGACGAGAGGATCCGTCGGGTACCCGATGTCTCGAGTCTGATACTCTCTGGGTCGAAGGTGGGAGGGAGCTCCTGACGGATCGTGTCCTGAGCTTCTATGGGGAAGACCAGATCTGCCCCGTCTTTGTACATCTGCGGGTGGGGAGCCTCAGTAGCGGTTCCTGCAGATGCCGTTGTGATCCATAAAATAATGGCCGTGCATACGAGTTTTTGGTGCATGGAAATCCCTCCTTAAGGGTGGTTGTACTAAAGAAATAGCATTCATAGAATACCATATATCAGAGTCTGGTAATTTGGGAGATCTCGGGTACAATGAACCGAGCTATTTGAGGAAAAAGACCGAGGAAAGTAGGGACCGTAATGAAACTGGGAATTGTGGGGCTCCCCAACGTGGGGAAGAGCACTCTTTTTAATGCCATAACATCTGCTGGTGCGGAAGCATCGAACTACCCGTTCTGTACCATCGAGCCCAATATAGGAGTGGTTTCTGTGCCGGATTGCCGTCTGGATGTCCTGTCCGGTATGTTTTCATCGGCCAAGATAACTCCAGCTGTCGTGGAGTTTTTTGACATCGCCGGACTTGTCAGAGGTGCCAGTCAGGGCGAGGGCCTGGGCAACACGTTCCTCTCTCATATCAGGGAGGTGAACGCCATCGTCCACGTGGTTCGCTGTTTCGATGACGAGAATATCGTCCACGTGGATGGAGTGGTGGAGCCTCTTCGAGATGTCGAGACCATCGAGCTTGAGCTGATTTTGTCCGACCTGGAGATGATCGAGCGCCATCGGTCCAAGATCGAGCGGAATGCCAGAAACGACAAGAGTCTCCGTCCCTACCTTGAACTCATCGATAGGGTTCGTGAGGCTCTTGAAGCTGAGAAGATGGTTCGGACGATGGAGCTCTCGGATGAGCAGCGGAAGAAGCTTAAGGGTTTGGGGCTTCTCACCGATAAACCCGTGATTTACGTGGCCAATGTCTCTGAAGACCAGATCACTGCTTTGGATGACTCTCCCCATGTGCGGGTGGTTCGGGAGCATGCCGACGCAAACGGTTGTGAGATGGTCGTCGTTTGTGCCAACGTTGAGGCAGAGATAGCCGAGCTCTCCCCCGATGAAAAAGAGGATTTTCTTACCGAGATGGGATTGGCTGAGTCTGGGCTTGATCGGCTTGTCCAGGCGGGGTATCGTCTACTGGGACTTATCTCCTTTCTGACAGCTGGCGAGAAGGAGGCCCGAGCATGGACCATCCCCCGGGGAAGTAAGGCGCCTCAGGCTGCGGGGACCATCCACACTGACTTTGAACGGGGCTTCATCAAAGCACAGGTGGTTTCCTACGAGGATCTGGTAGCCTGTGGAAGTCTTGCTGATGCCAAGGCCAAGGGACTCGTCCGAATGGAGGGTAAGGAGTATGTCATGAGGGATGGCGACGTGGTGGAGTTCCGGTTTAACGTGTAGCTTCTCATCTTTAGTCATATAACCATAATAATATAGCCATAATAACGGAAGGAATGATTACGTATGCAGCAGATCAGTCTTGATGAAATTCTCTCGGTGCTTCTCGCTCGGGTCGACGGTTTGACGGCCTCGGCAGAGAACGTAAAAAACAAATTTAACATTTTAGGGCGAGCCCTGTACCGAAAAGGGCTTTTGAGCGATCAGGATGTGACGGACGCCATTAAAGAGGAATATAAACTCCTCTTCGAGATCGGGGCCCTTAAAGAAGAGGCCGATCAGGAGATGGTACACGTCATGGCCGATAGCCTGCTTCAGTGGCTTAAGGGAGATGTCCATGCCATCAAGGAAGGTATGAAGGCCTATGAGGAAAAGATGCGTCAGGCCATCGCCAAGGAGGAGAGCAGGCCTAAAATCGACGTGGCCCCGTCCTCGGTCCTCCGTCAGCTTGACCAGATGAGTGGAGGCAACAAGGGTAGCAAACTCATTCTCTGAGAGTTTTCATGGCTAACGATCTGCCCCAGAGGCTTCTGAATCGGTGGTTGGAGCTTGGAGTGAGGAATCGGTACATGTTCCTCCTGGACATCTTCTTCTTTCTCTTGTCCACCTGGTTGGGTTTTGCTCTCCGCCTCTCGGTGTTTATGGACCAATTCTACGGGGACATGTTCGTCGCCGGGGTCGTCTCTGCTGGGGTCAACACGGCGTCGTTCTTGGTCGGGGGGGTCTATCGAATCTACTGGCCTCAAGCCAGCTTAGAGGAGTTTGTCCTGCTTTTTCGGTGCTACCTCGTCTCGTCGCTGGTTTTTCTCCTTGTTTATATGGCTGTGCCCTTTCTGTTTGTTCCACGCTCCTCTCTGGCGATCATGTTCCTGGGAGGGTTGTTCCTCTCGTCGGTCTACAGGGCTTCGTGGCGCTTCTTCATTGCAGCACGGAACAATTCCCGATCTTGTGTTCGAACCGTCATCGTCGGTGCTGGAAACGCCGGGACTTCCTTGGCCAGGGAGCTCCTTCGTAGCGGTGATGAGCTTTTGCCCGTGGGCTTTTTGGACGACGATCCGCAGAAAAAAGGTAAGCGAATCGCCGCTCTCCCTGTTCTCGGAGGCCTTGACGATCTTGAAAATGTCGTGGATCGAGAGCGGGTTTCGGTTGTTTTAGTGGCTATTCCCTCGGCATCCAGGCAAACCGTGAGCACAATGCTTCGGCGCCTCTCCCTTGTGGGAGTGGAGACTCGCGTCCTTCCCAGTCTCAGGGAAATTGCCGGAGGGGTTGTCTCTACCACGTTGCTTCGCAACGTTCATCTGGAAGACCTGCTGGCCCGCGAGCCCGTGGAGCTCAACGGTCAGGAGATCTCGATGGCTGTAAGCCGGAGGGTTGTTCTGGTTACAGGGGCCGGGGGGTCCATCGGCAGCGAGATCGTCCGACAGCTGAGTGCCTATGGTCCATCCAGGCTTTTGCTTTTGGGGCACGGGGAACACTCGATCTACACCCTCTGTGAGGAGCTCAGGGACAAGAAGATCTCCATCCCTTTCGAGCCCATCATCGCTGACGTCGCTCATCGGACGGCCATGGAAGAGGTTTTTCGGCGTTGGAAACCGTCGGTGGTCTTCCATGCGGGGGCTCACAAACATGTCCCCCTCATGGAGGCCAATCCTCAAGAGGCTCTTCGGGTCAATGGCTTGGGAAGCTGGACCTTGGCCGACCTTGCTGGGACGTACGGGGCGGAGCGCATGATCATGGTCTCAACCGACAAGGCGGTGAACCCCACCAGCGTTATGGGGGCGACTAAACGAGTCGCTGAGATTCTGATTCGTGAGGCTCAGTCCCGGTATCCTCGTACCCGGTACATGGCAGTCAGATTTGGTAACGTTTTAGGGAGTCGAGGAAGTGTGGTGCCCAAATTTGAGCGTCAGATCAAGGCAGGGGGCCCCTTGACGGTGACTCATAGAGACATGAAGCGGTATTTCATGCTTATCCCTGAAGCAGCGGGTCTTGTCCTTCAAGCTGGGGCTCTGGGGGATGGCGGTGAGATCTTTGTTTTGGATATGGGAGACCCCGTCAGGATCGTTGATCTGGCTGAGACCCTGATCCGGCTTCACGGCTATCGTCCTGGGGTGGATATCTCCGTGGAGTTCTCTGGGATCAGGCCTGGAGAAAAACTCTTTGAGGAGCTGTTTTATGATCCTCAATGTGTGGATCACACTGCCCACCCAAAGATCTTTCGAAGTCGTCTCACAGACACTCCAGATTCGAGGGAGAGCGGGCTTCGTCTTATGGAACGGTGTCTTAAGGGAGATGATCCGGTGATTGCGGCTTTGAAGGACTACCTCCCTGAGTTCGACCATCCATGATCACGATGATAAAAAATGATGAAAGACGGACGGTGTACCTTCACCGTCCGTCCTTTATTCATTTTTTACGTCCCTTGGCGATGATGTCGTTTAACAGAGTGATCAGAGGCGCGATTTTTTTCGATTGGGCTCGGCGATTCAAGAGATCGGCCGGTGAGATCTTCCTTCCCCAGTACAATTTATTGGCACTCGGGTCGTGGTTGATGGAGGCGCCGTCCAGGGAGATTCCTGCGAACAGTCCCTTGCTCATGGAATAGCTGTAGATAGGGGTGTTCATGTTGATGTCGGTGGCTGCCGAGGTTCGTCGACCTACAGGCCCCGCCGCTACGGCTACGTCGGCTCCAAGGGTGAAGTTGTCGCCTCGGAATCCCTTGAGTCCCTTCTCATTCGTGACAGCCAAGACCAGTGCGGTGGATTGAACACCGATTTGAAGTCCAACAGAGCCTCCTGTCACGTTATAGAACGATGGTCCGTACCACTGGCCCGTTCTGGTGTCACGTCGGAGGAGAAGCCCTTCCCCATGCTGTCCTCCGACAACCAGACCGGCTTTTATGACCGACGGAAAGATGGCTACGGCCACTCCCTTGCTCATAACCTCGCCCATGGTTCCCGCGTCGTCTTCTTGGGTCATGGCCTTGATGACGTCTATGGCCTGTGCTATACGTCTCTCCGGTTTTGTTCCAGCCCAGGCTATGCTTGTTACCGAAAGGGCAAAGGTGATAGCTACGATGGCTAAAAGTCCTTTCCATTGTCTCACGGTGTATCCCTCCTTTTTTTCTGTTTCCCTGTCTTGGCCCTTTTCAGGGTGTAAAATTATTATAGGCTTTGTTGTCGAAAAAGACCACGGCCTCCCATCTGTGTGATATAATGCGGCCGGAAATGAGGACTCCTGCGGTGTGCGTGATCATGTCCTACGTCTTGAGCCAACACTCGAGCCATACAAGGCTGAGTCCGAACCGGTCGATGAGGTGGCTGTATTACTTCTGACGCTCAGGCTCGGCAAGCCTTTTTTTAGGTAGGATCGGGTCAAGACAATCATGACACGGCACTGCGGGGCTACGTAATAAACGGCGCCGAGCTTGCTCGGCGCCCTTTTTGTAGCGGGAGGGCGGTGAGTGCATGGCAGCAGTGCCCCAGTGGCATCCCTTGAAAAGCTCGGGTTTTATCTTCGATTGGGATGGCGTACTGGCCCGGACTAACCTGGACTTCTCGAAGATATATGCCAAATACTTCGACGGTCGCTTTGTGGAGATTCTGGCTGAGATGCCGCTGCTGGCGCCTGAGAAACAGCGGTCTCTGAGCCAGGATATCCGTGATCTGGAGATGGCTGCTGCGGCCCAGGCTACGGCAGTTCGAGGGTGCATGGATGTTCTCCATATATTGGCGGATCGATCCATTCCCTGGGCGGTCGTCTCTCGAAATTGTCGTGAAGCCATGGAGCTTGCTGCACGATCCATGGGTTTTACTCTTCCTGATGCGACGTTTCACCGCGACAGCGGCCCAGTCAAGCCTGATCCCGAGGCCCTCTGGATGGCCTCACGGTCTATTGGAGCGGATCCTGCAGGCTGTGTCGTAGTGGGTGATTTCGTCTATGATCTGCTTGGGGCCCGAAGAGCTGGTATGAGAGGCCTTTTGGTGGAACATCCCGCAGCTAAGTGGGATCATTGGGCGGATGCTCGATTTGATCGGATGCTCGATTTGGCGGCCTGTTTGGAGAGAGATGCTCCCTTGATTCCCTGGGAATATCACGCTGTGGTTCGGGAGAAGGGGAATTCGTGGTTATCGGCTTCGTGGGCTCTCTCTGTTTGTCTCCCCTCTCCTCTGTCCGCAGAGGGCCTTTCGTTGGCTCTGAAGTTGGCAGCCCTGGGAGTTGGCCGCTTCACTGCATCGCCGGAGCCCCTCCCCTTGGCTGCTTGGCACTCTATAGGATGGCTGGACGCTGCGAATTTGGATCAACCGCAGTTTCAGGTTTTGGACTCGGTCCTCAGGCGTCGTTTCCCTTTGGTTTTTGTTGAAGCGTGGGATGGGAAAGGTATTCCTCTGGCGTCCTTTGGAAATGATCTCGTTCGGGGGATGGAGGCACGATTCGTATGACCTGTTGGGAAATCCCTCTAGCGGAGAGAATGCGGCCGGTCTCTTTGGATCAGTATCAAGGTCACCTGTCCATTTTAGGGCCGGGAGCCTCTCTTCGTGCGATGCTCAAGGAGGGCGTGGTCCCCTCGTGTATTCTCTACGGTCCTCCTGGGATTGGCAAAACGGCCCTGGTTCGTCTCATGGCCTCCGTTACGGAACGGGATCTTTTGGAGATCAACGCGGTCTCGGCCAATGTCTCTCAGCTCAGGGCGCTGGTGGAACGTGGGGCTCAGTTCAAGGCCATGACTGGCCGTGGTGCGATTGCTTTCGTTGACGAGATATACCACCTCAACAAAGGACAACAAAACGCCCTTCTTCCTGCGGTGGAGAGGGGCGATGTCGTTTTGGTGGGGGCCACCACCGAGAATCCCTGGTTCGAGATCAACAAAACCCTGCTCTCTCGGCTGCTGGTATTTTCCCTGGCCCCTCTGAATAATGTTGATTTGGTAAACATAATGCAGGCAGCCCTTGCAGACCGGGATCGGGGATTAGGGGAACTCGAGCTTACTTGGGACGATGAAGTGCTCATGGCTATAGCTCAGGGAACAGGGGGCGATGCTCGTCAGGCTCTAACCAGATTGGAATATCTGGCCCGAGCTGTCTCCGTCTCCGGTGGATCAAAACTCACGGTGGAGCGAGCCCGTCGGGAGCTTCCCAAGTCCTCTCTTCGGCATGACCGAGAGGGGGACGACCACTATCAAGTTATCTCGGCCTTTATCAAGAGCATCAGGGGTTCCGATCCTGACGCCACGGTATATTGGCTTGCTCGATTGCTGAGAGCCGGGGAGGACATTCGGTTTGTGGCGAGGCGGATGGTTATCTCAGCGGCAGAAGATGTTGGGTTGGCCGATCCTATGGCGCTGGTAATTGCCTCGGCAGCCGCTCATGGCGCCGAGATGACCGGTATGCCTGAGGCTCGGATCATTCTCTCGGAGGCTGCCATCTATTTGGCGGCAGCCCCCAAAAGTAATCGAGCGTACGATGCGATGAACTGCGCTATGGCGGCAGTGGATGCAGGCGATCTTCAGGCCGTGCCCCCGCATCTGATCAACGGAAATCCGGGGTATGTCTATCCCCACGACGACCCAAGGCACTGGGTCCCCCAGGCCTATTTGGAGGAACCTCGTCGGTTTTACCGGCCCTCCGATGTGGGATACGAGACCAAGATCAGTCGGATTTTACGGCGATACTGGCGACGGTTTAGGGAGAACTCTCAGGAAGACTGAGGTTTTATGGCTCCTGGATGGCTTTTCAGAAAATTCTCGACGCTGCTTTTGGTCAGACCAATATGTTCGCTCATTTCCTGCCTGGCCCTTTCTGCATTCCGATCTAATATGGCATTTATGACAGCCACATGACCATCGGACAGGGCCTTAAGATAGCTGGGCTCTGCCAAGGAATAAGGGCGATAGAGGTTAATCATGTCCTGTATATCCAACAGGACTCCACAGAGGAAACGATTTCCTGAGGCTCGATAGAGCAGGTTGTGAAATGCTCTATCCTGGATGAGGTATTCATCCGGGTCGCTGTTGTTGTCCATGGCCTCGAATGTGGCGCGGAACTTTCGGAGTTCCTCTTCCGGTGGTGATTGAGCCACCAGCGTGACCGCAAACAGCTCCAGAGTCGCTCGAAGCTCGTACAGTGCTGCGGCGTCCTCCAGGGTTGGAACCGTGACGAAGGCCCCTTTTCGTGGTGTCAGTGAGACGAGCCCCGTCTTTGCCAGCTGGCGAATAGCCTCTCGGACCGGAGTTCGGGAGACGGCCATCTTGTTCGCCAGATCGACCTCCGAGAGTTTCGCTCCTGGTTTAATAATCCCTTGAACGATAGCCTCTTTTATCTTTTCGTAAACGATTTGCCTCAGATCGACGCTTTTTGCCGGCATCAGGGGGTTTTTCCTGGTCATGAACACTCCTCCCAAAAAATCAGGTGCAGCGTTCATTATACAAAAAACTATGAGAAAGAGAAAAGGGGGCCTCTAAAAACTCGGAAACTCGCATCAGGTCGTTTCGACGAGGCCCATTCGAGGTTTCGTGTTTTTGACCTGCCGTCGTGAAGTATCGACTGGGGCGAGGTGGACATAGTCCCAGGCCGGGAGGGCACCTCCTGTGCCCTTCGGGGCGACGGTGCGGAGCGGGCAGGTCAAAGTTGCTTTTGGGTGAGACAGGGCTCTGGCGGAATGACCTGAGGCTGGGAGACTCGGATGTAGAGGTACCCGAAAGCTTTATCTCTCTTTGGAAGGGGTTTTCTCTTTTTGGTACCAGAGGATCAGAGCATATAGTCCGTCGGACAATCTGTTGACATAGGAGAAGACCTCTGGGGGAATTGCCCCTGCCCGAAAGAGTGAAACAACCTGACGTTCTGCCCGTCGGGCTACAGTTCGAGCCAAATGGAGAGCTGCGCAAACTTGGCATTCGCCCGGGCGTATAAACTGAAAGTCCGTATCAGTGAACATGGATGACACCTGACGGATCATCTCCTCCAGCCGGTCAAGTTTTGGTGGCTCCAGTCCATCACAGAGCGCCAGATATCCCATGAGAACGTACAGGTCATCCTCCAGCTGTCTCAGGTGTTCGTTCACTGGTTCAAAATCGCATATGGACCGAGCAAGGCCAATGGTGGCTTGGCATTCATCCACGATTCCATAGGCCTCGACCCTGGGATCATCCTTTGGGACTCGCTTGCCGGAGCAGAGGCTGGTGTTCCCCTTGTCGCCACCTTTGGTGGTGATTGTGAGATTTTGCATGGCGTATCCTCCTTTTTTGTTCGTGCTCCTCGACTTTCTTTTGCAACAAAAACGTTCTCTACTTGAACGCAGTCTGAGTAAAGAAGCGTATGTTGGTATTTTATCGCTTTTTTCGAATGTTTTTCAGGCGAAAACTCTTGTCAAGGACCGTGTGTACTGATAGAATACGTCTCGTTCTCGATTGAGCCCGGGTGGCGGAATTGGTAGACGCGCTAGATTCAGGTTCTAGTGGGCATACTGCCTGTAGGAGTTCGAGTCTCCTCCCGGGCACCAGAGTTGTAATTGTTATTGGCATGCGTGGGTGGCCTTTGTGACGGACTAATCCGTGACAAAAGGTCTTTTGTTTTTGGTCGCATCGTGATCGTTGACACGGTACGACCTTTTTGTTATGTTTACTGTTCGTCAGTATAGAAATTTTTCTCCTCATCTTTGAGACACAGGGAGGTTGTCAGCCTGATGGCCGAATTCGTACCCGTAGGCAAAAAGCGCAGCCGACTCACCTTTGGTCGTGCCCGGGATCTGGTGGAGATTCCCGACATGGTTGAGGTGCAGCGAGATTCATATCGAAACTTCTTCCAGGAAGAGCAGGATCCTGATAACCGAGGCAACTTTGGGCTTCAGGAACTTCTTGAGGAGATATTCCCCATCGAAAACTATGATGGTTCCTTTGCGCTGGAATTTGTTCGGTACTTTTTGGATGATTCGACAACGACTCAGGATGAGGCTCAGCAGAAAGACTGTACCTGGCATCGTCCCGTCAGGGCGACGATCCGCCTTATCAGCAGAAAAACAATGGAGATTAAGGAAGAAGAGATATACCTCGGTGATTTTCCCATGATGACCGAGCGGGGAACCTTCATCATAAATGGTACCGAACGAGTCGTGGTCAACCAGCTGGCTCGGTCGGCTGGCGTGTATTTTAAGGTGGATTATTCAGCTCCTGTCGCTGAGACTTTCACGGCCAAGATTATCCCTGAACGGGGGGCATGGCTTGAGTTCGCAATGGGCAGTGGCGATGCCCTCTATGTCAACATCGACAACAAAAAAAAGCTCCCGGGGACCTTGCTTCTAAAAGCTTTTGGTGTTTCCTCCAACGAGGAGCTCCTCCGCATTTTCGGTGGCGAGATCACGGAGGTCGACCTGGTTGAAGATGAAGTCCTTGGCCGTCTTTTAGCCGAGACCATCGTGAACGAAAGCGGTGTCGAGGTCATTCGCCGAGAGGAGCGCCTGAATCGAGAGCATCTGGAACAATTATGGCAGATGGGCAGGACCCGGATCAATGTCTGGGATGTGAGCCCCGTCTTTGCGGCTACTTTGGAAAAGGATGTCACCAATACTCCCGAGGAAGCGATGTTGGAGATATTCAGACGTCTTCGTCCCAACGAGCCCGCTCGCATTGAAAACGCCAGGGAATATTTTGAGGGCTTGTTTTTTGACGTTCGGCGCTATACCCTGGGGCGCGTCGGTCGCTACAAGCTGAACAGACGGCTCCGTTTGGACATCCCCATATCCCATAGGCTTCTGACAGTCGAGGACCTGGTTCGGATCGTCAAGGGAGTCGTCGTTCTACGGGATACGGAGGAGCAGCGAGATGAGCGTTCCTTCGCTGACCTGCATGAGGAATACCCTGACGATATCGATCATCTGGGCAATCGTCGGGTTCGTTCCGTGGGAGAGCTTCTCCAGAACCAGGTTCGTATTGGTCTGCTTCGCATGGAGCGGATCGCCAAGGAGCGAATGACGACCATTCCCGATCTGACCAAGGCCATGGCGCGGGATCTGATCAACGTTCGTCCTATCTCAGCGGCTCTCAGGGAGTTTTTCGGATCAGGGCAGCTCTCTCAGTATATGGATCAGAACAACCCCCTGTCGGAGCTCACTCACCGCCGTCGTCTTTCGGCCTTGGGGCCCGGTGGACTCAGTCGAGAGCGAGCTGGATTCGAGGCTCGAGACGTTCACTACACCCACTACGGGCGTATCTGTCCCATAGAGACTCCAGAGGGGCCTAATATCGGTCTTGTAACCTCTCTGTCTACGTATTCTAAGGTCAATGACTACGGATTTTTGGTCACACCACGGCGTCCGGTCCATGATGGCGTCGTATCTATGGATCCTGGTGATGTCGTCTATCTGGCGGCAGACGATGAGGATGAGGTCTACGTGGGGCGGGCCAACACGCCTTACGATGAGAAAACCGGTCGTCTTTCGGAGGAGCTTTGCTACGCTCGATACAGGGGGAAAATTGTGGAGGTTCCCCCCGAGAGGGTAGATTATCTGGACATCTCCCCGAAACAAATCGTCTCGGCCTCTACAGCTCTGATCCCTTTTCTGGAGCATGACGATGCGAACCGAGCTCTCATGGGCTCCAATATGCAGCGTCAGGCTGTGCCCCTTCTGCTGCCGGCGGCTCCGCGTGTAGGGACCGGTATGGAGGCTCGTATCGCCAAAGACTCGGGGTCCTGTGTGATCTCCCCTGTGGCTGGTCATGTCTCTTACGTAGACGCTGATAAGGTCGAGATAAAATCCCCCTCTGGTGATTATAGAACCTTTGCCTTCCAGAAATTCAAAAGATCCAACCAGGGAACCATCATCCATCAGCGTCCGATCGTGGCGAAGGGGGATCTGGTCTCTGTGGGGCAGGTCCTGGCCGATGGTCAGTCGGTAGATCAGGGCGAGCTCGCTCTGGGGCGGAATGTCCTTATCGCCTTTATCCCGTGGGAGGGGTATAACTACGAAGATGCTATCCTCCTGAGCGAGCGTCTTGTCAAAGAGGATTACTTCACGTCGATCCATATTGAGGAGTACGAAATGGAGGCTCGGGACACAAAACTTGGTCCTGAGGAGATCACCAGGGATATCCCCAACGTGGGCGAAGATGCTCTGAAGGATCTTGATGAGTGGGGAGTTGTTCGAGTTGGGGCCGAGGTTGTCGCCGGCGACATCCTCGTGGGTAAGGTCACCCCTAAGGGAGAATCTGACCAGTCTCCTGAGGAAAAACTCCTGCGGGCCATCTTCGGCGAGAAGGCTCGGGAGGTGAGGGACATGTCGCTGCACGTCCCTCATGGTGCCAGAGGAAAGGTTGTCGCTGTTAAGAAGCTGAACAAGGAAGAGAACAGCGACTCTCTGAGTCCCGGAGTCAACGAGGTGGTCAAGGTTTATGTGGCTCAGCTACGTAAGATCACCGTGGGGGATAAGATGTCCGGGCGACACGGGAACAAGGGGGTTGTCTCCAGAATATTGCCGGTGGAGGACATGCCCTACATGCCCGATGGAACACCGGTGGATGTCTGCCTTAACCCTCTTGGGGTGCCGAGCCGGATGAATCTGGGACAGGTGCTTGAGACCATCCTGGCGACTGTGGCGGTGGCCAACGGTTGGCACGTGGCTACACCTGTCTTCGAGGGAGCTCGGGAGCAGGAAATTTACGATCTACTGGATAAACTGAGTAAGGAGAACCCCGACTATTCAACCCTCACCTCAGGGGGCACCATGCAGCTCATAGATGGTCGGACGGGGGAGCCCATGGATTACAAGACCACAGTAGGGTACATGTACATGCTCAAATTGAACCACCTCGTAGATGACAAGCTTCACGCCCGGTCCATCGGACCCTATAGTCTTATCACCCAACAGCCATTGGGTGGTAAAGCTCAGTTTGGGGGGCAGCGCTTTGGTGAGATGGAGGTCTGGGCTCTGCAAGGGTATGGTGCAGCCCATATTCTTCAGGAAATGCTCACGGTTAAGTCCGACGACATTCGGGGGCGTCTCAAGACCTACGAAAAAATTGTCAAGGGGCAGAATCTCACCAGTCCTGGAGTTCCCGAGAGCTTCAAAGTCCTTGTTAAGGAGCTTGAGGGTTTAGGTTTGGGAGTCGATATCGAGTACAGCGACGGGACGATAGGGCCTTTGTTGCCTGACGATGACGAGGAACAGCCCCAAAAGGCTTCCCTGTCCATGCCTTTTGCTGGCGACGCGAGGATCGTCTCGCCGGAATCCGTTCCCGCTCCTACGTCGTTAGAGATGGAGGCCATGATTTTTGGTGACGGTAAAAAATCGGGGAGCGAGAATAGTCCCACCAATGACCAGGAAGCCGATGAGGCGAAAGGAGTTGACCGCTAACGATGACTCGCCGTGAGATCGTCGGGGTTAGGGTGCGTCTCGCCAGTCCAGGAGATATTCGAGCCCTGTCTGCCGGAGAAGTAAAAAAACCCGAGACCATCAACTACCGCACTCTTCGTCCCGAGAAGGATGGCCTGTTCTGTGAGCGTATTTTCGGTCCGACAAAGAGCTTCGAGTGTGCCTGCGGCAAGTATAAAAAGAGTGGCCCTAAGTTTAAAGGGGTTATCTGTGACAGATGTGGTGTGGAGGTAACTGACAACCGCGTTCGCAGGGAACGCATGGGACACATTGAGTTAGCGGCTCCAGTGGTCCATATTTGGTATCTTCGGGGAATTCCCAGTCGACTCAGCCTCCTGCTGGGGACTGCCACAAAGATGTTGGAAAAGGTCGTCTATTTTGCCCCGATCCGTAAGAGAGAACCAGCCTTCAAGGTCGTTATGGAGGGGAAGCGGAGTGATCTGGCCCGGCGGGGCGATGTCATCTCCGAGAGTGAGGTACGGCTTCACGACCACTACGACACTAAGTTCAAGGCAGAGGAAGCCTATCGAGTTGTCTCGGTGGACGATATCCCTCTGTCTGAGGGGGACGTTATTTCCTCATCCCAAATGGGTCGTTTCAAGGCAGATTACGGTGATGATGTCTTCTCCGCTGAGCCGGCTTTTCTGGTTGAAGACTGTCCTGAAGACGGGCCACTAACTCAGGGAGACGTTATCTCCGCTCAGCGCCGAGATGACCTTCTTGCCGCAGAAATTGATTTCACGGTCACGCGGGCGAAGGTCGGTAGTCACGAGGGATTTCTGGTCACGTCCGTAGCCAAGCTCCCCTTTGCCAAGGGAGACGTCATATCTACTAGCGAATATGTTCTTTTCCAGGAGCGTTACCCTGAGAGGTTTTCGGCTCAGCTTGAGACCATCGTTGTGGAGGATCCTTGTTTCCTCGTCGTCAACGGCAGCGAGTCGCCTTTCAATGAAGGGGACGTCATTCTTGATCGGGAACAATACCTTTGTCGTCATTACGACAAGCGTTTTAGGGCTGGCATCGGTGCTGAGGGTGTCCGTGAGATGTTGGATGCCTTGGATATGAACCACCTGGCTCAGGAGCTTCGAGAGGAGCTCTCGGAGACCACGGGACAGAAGCGGCGTAAGCTGGTTAAACGACTTCAGGTCGTAGAGGACTTTCGTAAGGGCTACTGTACCCCTCAATCTATGGTCTTGGAGGTCCTGCCCGTTATTCCGCCGGATCTTCGCCCCATGGTTCAGCTAGATGGTGGGCGCTTTGCCACCTCTGATCTGAATGACCTGTATCGTCGAGTCATCAATCGGAATAACCGTCTGAAGAAGCTTCAGGAGCTTCGGGCTCCTGAGATCATCGTCCGAAATGAGAAGCGAATGCTTCAGGAATCGGTGGATGCCCTGATCGACAACGGTCGTATGGGTAAGGCAGTGCTTGGGGCGGGCAACCGACCGCTTAAGAGTCTTACCGATTTGCTTCGGGGTAAGAAGGGGCGATTCCGTCAGAACCTCCTGGGCAAACGCGTGGATTACTCGGGGCGTTCGGTCATCACGATCGGCCCCAACCTGAAGATCTACCAGTGTGGTCTTCCGAAGCAGATGGCCCTTGAGCTCTTTAAACCCTTTGTTATCCAGCGTTTGGTGGATATGGATATTGCCCCTAATGTCAAAAGCGGCAAACGCATGATCGAGAGAGGGCGAGAGGAGATCTGGGGTATCCTGGAGGATATTATTCGGGATCATCCAGTTATGCTTAATCGAGCTCCGACCTTGCATCGTCTTGGGATTCAGGCATTCGAACCTGTGCTTATGGAGGGCAAGGCTATCCGCTTACATCCTTTGGTCTGTACGGCCTTTAACGCTGACTTTGACGGAGACCAGATGGCGGTTCACGTCCCTCTGTCGGTAGAGGCCCAGGCCGAGGCTCGGATGCTGATGCTTGCGGCAAACAACATCCTCTCTCCCGCCAGTGGTAAGCCTATCGTAGCTCCGACCCAGGACATGGTCTTGGGCATCTACTATCTTACCGACCTTCGGCCAGGTATGACAGGTGAAGGGCTGCTCTTCGACAGCTTTAACGACGTTTTGGTGGCATTGGATCATGGCATCGTTCACGTCAACGCCAAGATTCGTCTTCGATGGAATTCCCAGTGGGGCAACTGGGGCGATACCGAGCCTCAGTGGGGAGTCTCCTTCATTGACGAGAATCACAAATGGTTTGAGACCTCGCCAGGGCGGGTGCTGTTCAACAGCCATCTTCCTCAGGCACTCCGATTCCTGGATGGACAGCTTGGCAAAAAAGATCTGAGCAAGCTTCTTGATCTCGGCTATGATAGGGTCTCTCGTCAGGAGATGGTTCAAATATTAGATGCCATCAAGGTCCTGGGATACCATTGGGCCACCCTGAGCGGGATCAGTTTCTGTGTCACTGACGTGGTTATACCCGAGGAAAAAGGCGAAGTGGTTCGTCAAACTCTGGTGGAAGATGACCAGATTCGAGATCAGTACGAGATGGGAATTCTCACCGAGGACGAATATCTCTTGCAGAAGGAGACTCTCTGGTCCCATGCTGCGGGTGAGGTCGGCGACGCTATCCTGAGGCACATGGGAAGCGAGAATCCCATTCGAATGATGGTGGATTCGGGCTCTCGAGGAAGCCGGGGACAGCTTGCTCAGATGGCTGGTATCCGGGGGCTCATGGCCGACCCGACCGGTCGGATTATCGATTACCCTATCACGACCAACTTCCGGGAAGGCATGAACATGTTAGAGTATTTCATCTCCACTCACGGAGCTCGAAAAGGGTTGGCTGACACGGCCCTTCGAACGGCTAAGTCGGGGTATCTAACGCGACGGCTGGTGGATGTGGCTCAGGATGTCATCATTACCGAGAAGGATTGTGGGACTGATCGTGGCGTCAAGATCCAGCCTCTTGAGAGTGATGGCAAGACAGTGATCCCCATAGCGGAGCGTCTAGCTGGTAGAACCGCTCTGCATGACCTAGTTGATCCGGCAAGTGGACAGGTTTTGGTCCTTGCTGGGGAGATTATAACGCCTGAGTCCGCTCGAAAAATAGATCAAGCGGGCTTTCGTGAGGTCTGGGTTCGCAGCCCCATGACCTGTACGACCCGTCATGGCATTTGTCAGAGGTGCTACGGTATCGACCTGAGCACCCGATCCTTAGTGGACATCGGTGAGGCTGTAGGGGTTGTCGCCGCTCAGTCCATCGGTGAGCCTGGAACTCAGCTGACGATGAGAACCTTCCACACCGGTGGTGTTCGGATCACCGGTGAGGATATCACACAGGGGCTTCCCCGGATTGAACAACTATTTGAGGCCCGTCGCCCCAAGAAGGTAGCTGTTCTTGCTGGTTTGGACGGCAACGTTGTGGAGATCCGGGAAATGGAAGGGAAGAGAAAGGTCATTATCGTTTCTGACGACCCCGAAAACGAACAAAAGGTGATCCATACAATTCCGGCCAATCAAAACCTCTTGGTGGAAGAGGGCGATGCGGTTATTCGCTCCCAGAAGCTCACGGAAGGATACGTCGATCCTCAGCAACTTTTGGAGGTCATGGGGCAGGAAGAGGTTCAAAAATACCTGGTGGACAGCATTCAGGAGGTGTATCGCTCTCAGGGTGTGTCCATCAACAACAAACATATCGAGGTGATCCTTCGGAAAGTAGCCCCGGTCAACAGAGTGCGGGTCATGGACGAAGGGGATACGGCCTTGGTCGCAGGAGACCTGGTTTGGGCTGATGATGTGGAGCTTGAGGAAGCCGCTATCGCTGCGGAAAATGAGCGGAACATCGCTGAGGCCGTCGCCACTTTCTCAGGTTCTCTCTTCGATTCTGTAGTGGGTTCATCTAAGCTCGATAGCAGTAAATATAAGGGGCAGCCTCTGGATGAACCTCTTCTCCGATCCATTCTGGCGCCTGGAGCGTCGGCGAGTGAGATTCTGATTACCGATGAAGAGGGACTCCTGAAGATCATCGTTGGGGAGGCCTCGTTCAGGAAAGAGCTCAAGGGATTCGAGCTCATCGAACCTTTCGACGGAGAGGGAGGCAAGGTGGTGGAGGTTGCTCAGCCTCTGACTCTGGGGCAGCTATCAGTTATTACCTCCAGCGCTCCTCGTCCGATTTATGTCCGAGATGTTGAGGCAGTGGAGAAACTCGTAGATGCGGCGTATCTGGCCGAGGATGTGGTTGTGGACGATACGGTCCTCGTCGAGAGAGACCATCGAGTGACTGAGGATATCGCTGTTCTTCTCCGGACTCACGAGATCGCTGTTGTGAAAGTATGGCGGGGTGTGGAGCGAGTGTCTCTGGCTGACGCCATGCAGGAACGGCTTCTGTCAAGAATATGGGGTAAGCCGTTGAAACAGGCTATCGATGACCAAGGTAACGCCGTGACGAACAAGCCTCAACTTGTGGACGGAAGCGTGGTTCGGGGCCTTATAGAGGGAGGGCTCACCGCCATCTCCATAGGGGAGGAGATCGTCTCTCGAGAGGGTGTCTTAAAAGAAGTTATCGCTGATCGGTGTTACGGGAAAATCCTATTGGATTCCGTCGAATTTGATGGAGATGTTGTGGCCGAGGCCGGTCAGGAAGTCAATCAGGAGCTGGTGGAGGTCTTAGTTCATGCCGATCCAGAGGAGCTCGTTCTTCGGCCGTCTTCTTGCCCGAGCGACCTCCGTCATCTCATCTCTAGGGTGGCCTTCGTTCGAAAGCTTCGCCAGAGCCCAGAATGCCGAAAATTCATCCATGGAATCACCAAGGCCGCATTGGCGACGGAGAGTTTTTTGAGCGCAGCCTCGTTCCAGCAGACTGCCCAAGTATTGGCCGGCGCTGCTGTCCGATGTCAGCTCGACAGCTTGGTGGGGCTTAAAGAGAACGTTATTATTGGTCACCTTATCCCGGCAGGGACTGGTGTTGAGGATTTTCAGAAACTTTCGGTCACCGAAAAAAGATGCTAGCCTGCGTATATTTTTTCAAAACGCTATCGATTCGTCCTGAAGCTGGTTTCTTGACATTGCTCTGGGGCGTTGATATCATTACCCGGTGTCTATGCTCGGGGGGTGTGTCATGCCTGTGGGAGAACTTGCATCGGGACGGCGAATCGTCGGATTGAACCAGGTCCGACGGGCGTTGTTGCGAGAGGGGGTTCAGAAAGTCTTCCTCGCAGATGATGCCGATTCCCAGATCATCTCGGAGATCCTCCGTCTCGCCGAAGAGCGGGGCGTCCCCGTCGAGCGCGGATACTCCAAGGCCCATCTTGGTCGGGCCTGTGCTATTTCCCGCAGTGCGGCTACAGCTGCTGTACAGCGAGAAGATCGCTGTTAACGAAGATACAGAATATCTGGAAGGAGGGAATGCAGTGCCAACGATCAACCAGCTCGTTCGGAAGGGGCGGACTGAAAAAGCCAAGAAATCCGACTCTCCCGCGTTGCAGAACTGTCCGGCACGAAGAGGGGTGTGTACCCGTGTGTATACTGTCACGCCCAAAAAACCCAACTCGGCGCTTCGAAAGGTCGCTCGTGTTCGGTTGACCAATGGAATTGAGGTCACCTCGTATATTCCCGGGGTGGGGCATAATCTACAGGAGCACTCGGTGGTTCTTGTTCGAGGCGGTCGTGTTAAGGACCTCCCCGGTGTTCGCTATCACATCGTCCGGGGTACTCTTGACTGTGGCGGTGTTGAGGGGCGTCGTAGGAGTCGCTCTAAATACGGGGCCCGTCGCCCTAAGTCGTAAATCGTAAGGAGGGAATGCCATGCCGCGCAAAGGGCATGTGAGAAAACGGGAGCCCCAGCTGGACACCCGGTTTGAAAATATCGTCATGACAAAGTTTATTAACAAGGTCATGCTCGATGGAAAGAAAAGCGTTGCCGAAAGGATCGTTTACGATGCTTTGGATAAGGCTGGAGAGAAGCTGGGTGTTGAGCCCCTTGAGGTCTTCAACAAGGCTATGGAAAATGTCAAGCCTCTGGTCGAGGTCCGTTCCCGACGCGTGGGGGGCGCTACCTACCAGGTCCCTGTGGAGGTCGCTCCCGCCAGGGCTCAGGCTCTGGCCATTCGCTGGATCATAAACTACTCTCGGGCGAAGAAGGGGATGCCCATGAGCGAACGCCTCTGCCGGGAGTTTATAGATGCCTACAAGGGCGAGGGGAGTTCCATTAAAAAGAGGGAAGATACCCATAAGATGGCGGAAGCCAACCGGGCCTTTGCTCATTATCGTTGGTAGCACTTGGCGAGCTTCTCGTCGGTCGATTCACGTGTTTTAGGTGATGATTATGACTGAAATAAATCTTAATAAAATTAGGAATATAGGTATTGCCGCTCATATTGATGCGGGAAAGACGACGACTACCGAGCGGATCCTGTTCTACACCGGTCGGAACTACAAGATTGGTGAGGTTCACGAGGGTGCGGCCACCATGGACTGGATGGAACAGGAGCGAGAGAGGGGCATTACCATCACTTCCGCCGCTACCACCTGTCAGTGGAAGGGTCATAACATCAATATAATTGATACGCCCGGGCACGTGGACTTTACCGTCGAGGTGGAGCGCTCCATGCGGGTGCTGGATGGGGCCGTCTCCGTCTTCTGTGCTGTTGGCGGCGTTGAGCCTCAGTCCGAAACTGTGTGGCGTCAGGCCGACAAGTATGGTGTGCCCCGCATAGCTTTTGTCAACAAGATGGACCGGGTTGGGGCCAATTTTCTCAATGTGGTAAGCCAGGTCAGGGAGCGTCTTGGTGCTGTCGCCGTGCCTCTCCAGATTCCTATCGGGGCTGAGGAAAATTTTCAGGGTGTGGTCGATCTCATTGAGATGAAGGCCGTTGTCTTCTCGGACGTTATGGGGGCCGAGCCCGTGGTTCAGGAAATCCCGTCCGAGCTTGTTGACGAGGCTGGGATGTATCGGGAGTCTATGATTGAGGCTTTGGCCGATTTTGACGAGGACATCATGGCTCTTTTTCTGGAAGGGGAACCCGTATCCAGCGATATGATCCGTGCTGCGATCCGAAAGAGTACCATTGCTCTTGAGATCGTGCCAGCGATGTGCGGCACTGCCTTTAAGAACAAAGGGGTTCAGCCTCTTCTCGACGCTGTGGTCTCCTATCTTCCCAGCCCTCTGGATTTGCCGGCTGTGTTGGGCGAGAACCCTGACGATGGGGCTGAGGTTAGCAGGGCGGCTGATGCCGTAGCGCCTGTGTCGGCCTTGGCCTTTAAGGTCGCTGTCGATCCTTTCGTGGGGAAATTGACCTTCTGTCGAATTTACTCTGGGACCATTAAATCAGGCATGACTCTGTATAATCCCTCAAGCCGAAAGAAGGAGCGTATCGGTCGAATTCTACAGATGCATGCCAACAAGAGAACCGATATCGACGAGGCAGGCGCAGGAATGATTATCGCTTTGCCAGGTCTCAAGGCCACCAGGACTGGCGACACCCTTTGTGACGAGAAGTACCCCGTAGTTCTGGAGACTCTCGAATTCCCCGAACCTGTTATCTCCTTGGCCGTGGAACCTATGACTCAGAGCGATAAGGACAAGCTCTCGAAGGGGCTTATCGCTCTGGCTGAGGAGGATCCCACGTTCGTGGTCAGAAACGATGAGGAGACTGGGCAGACTGTTATCTCAGGGATGGGAGAGCTTCATCTCGACATCATTGTCGATCGGCTTAAGAGGGAGTTCAAAGTCGGCGTCAACGTCGGTCGTCCCCAAGTCTCTTACAGAGAGGCTATTACCAAGGCTGTTACTGAGGTTCAGGGGAAATTTGTCCGCCAGAGCGGTGGTCGGGGGCAGTACGGCGATGTCGTCATCAACATGGAGCCTCTTGAGGAGGGCAAGGGTTTTGTGTTCGAGGACAAGATCGTCGGTGGGGTTATCCCCAGGGAGTACATCCCCGCCGTGCAGAAGGGGTTGGATGAGGCCATTACCAACGGCATCTTGGGAGGCTTCCCCGTGATCGGTGTCAAGATTGAGCTGGTTTACGGTAGTTATCATGACGTGGACAGCTCGGAAATGGCCTTCAAAATTGCAGCTTCTATGGCCTTCAAGGAAGCGATGCGCAAAGCCGGTCCTGCTCTCATGGAGCCTGTCATGTTCGTCGAGGTGGTCACGCCTGAGGAGTACGTAGGCGATGTCATGGGCGATCTGTCCTCTCGCCGGGGACGGGTCGAGGGTATGGATGTTCGTGGGAATGCCAGGGCTATCAAGGCCTTTGTGCCCCTGGGCGAGATGTTTGGGTACGCCACGGATGTTCGGAGCAAGACCTCTGGCCGGGCGACCTATACCATGCAGTTCGATCATTATGAGGCCGTCCCGGCGGGTGTCGCCGAGGACATCCTCAAAAAATAACGTTTCTGACGTAGGAGGGAATATCCATGGCAAAAGAGAAGTTTGAGAGGACAAAGCCGCACCTGAACATTGGTACGATAGGTCACATTGACCACGGCAAGACGACGCTGACGGCGGCGATAT